>DATCBN010000074.1 GCA_036511855.1 Candidatus Eremiobacteraceae bacterium
AACATCGGCAGCGAAAGCATCCTCGAAGCCGCATCTTCGGCTACGGGAAACGGGCCGGCGGCTCTCGATCTGCCGGCGAACGCAGCTTGCCGGTGGAGCGGCATCGGATAGTGTATGCCGTAGCCGATGCCCGCTTCTCGCAACGCGGCTTCAACGTTTGTGCGATCGTCGACCAGCACCACCATTAGATGATAGACGTGGCGGCCATCTCCGCGCTCCGCCACAAGCTTGATGCCCGCGGCTCCGTCGAACAAGTCGCGATAGTGGGCCGCCGCGGCCCGACGCTCGTCGTTCCATGCCTTCAGGTGCGCGAGCTTCACGCGCAGCACGGCTGCGTGCAGCGTATCGAGAACGCTGTTCTCGCCCAGCATGTCGTGGCGGTAGCGGCTCGTCTTCTCTTGCCCGAGCCATCGCTTCGCGCGTACGATGCGCGCAAGCTCCGGATCGTTCGTCAACAGTGCTCCGCCATCGCCAAGCGCGCCGATATTCTTCGTGGGATAAAAGCTGAAGCATCCGGCGTCGCCAAACGTGCCGGCATTCTTGCCGCGATACTCGGCGCCGTGTGCTTGCGCTGCATCTTCGACGACGAAGAGCCCGCGCTCGCGGGCGAAGAGCATTATGGGATCCATTTCGACCACCTGGCCGAAAAGATGCACCGGCATGACCGCCTTGGTGCGCGCGGTTGTGGCGCCGGCCACGGCAGCGATGCTGAGCAATAGTGTATCTGGATCGACGTCGACGAACACCGGCGTGGCATTGTTCGCGGTGACGGCGAATGCGGTTGCGGCGAACGTGTTGACGGGGACGATCACCTCGTCGCCCGGACCAACGCCGAGCGCTTCGAGCGCGAGCTTCAATGCGGCGGTGCCGCTGGACGTCCCAACACAATGCGCGCTATCGATATAGCGCGCGAACTCTCGCTCGAACTCCTCGAGATCGCGCCCTTGGGCAAATCCGCAATCTTCGAGGACCCGCGCGATGGCGTTTTGCAGATCGGGCGCGATTCGCGCGTGTTGGCGCTTGAGATCGACGAATGGAACCATCAAGGACCGCCTTCGGCGCACGTGCGGGCTCGCGCCTTCATCGTGGCGCCGTCACGCCAATACAGGTTTGAGCCGGCGTTCTACGGCAGCCGCGCGTGCGCACACGATGTCCGTGAACGATTTCGGCCGTGCGTGTTCGGCGAGAAGCTGCTCTTCTTTTGCCGGAGTCAGGGCGCCCTCGCGAGTCATCGTGAAGAACGAAAATCCCAGCGCCCGAAGTTGCGCGAGGAAGTTTTCCGGATCGCATCCGCTCAGCCGCATGCCGTGAGGCCAAAATTCGGTCACGAGTACGACATTCTCGTGGCTCCGAAGCGTATTCATCATCCCCTTGAGCGCGTGCGGCTCGAATCCCTGAATGTCCATTTTGATCAGGTCGACGCGATCCCATCCGGCAATGCTCTCATCGATGGCGATGACTCGAACGTCGACGGTGGTTCTGCCGGTGCCGGTGGAATACATACGATGGTCGCCCCGGTTTCGCGAGTCGGCACGGAATAGTTCCGCAGAACTCGATTTTTCGCCCGCGGCGGCTTCGATCACGGTTACGACGGCTTCGAGATTGTTGAGAGCCACGTTCATCCGGAGGACCGCGGCATTGTCGGGATCGGGCTCGACCGCGAGCACCCTTCCGGTGCTGCCGACGGCCATGCCGAACATGACCGCGTAGTAACCGATATGGCCGCCGATGTCGATGACGTGATCACCGGGCTCGATGATAGACCCGAGCAATGCGGTCTCGCGCGGCTCCCACGTACGTCGGAACAAAATATCGAAACTCACGATGTTGTCGCGTGTGTCGACGTAGAACGGGTGACCGTGCACGGTGGTGCGGACGACATTGCCACGCATGAGCCGCACCATCGAGAGCGGTACGGCTCTTACAATCTCTGCGATGTCGTCGAGCGCGAAGGTCATCGTATCGCGAGTTATCTAGTACGGACTGATGGTCCTTGCCGCACGCGGTTGCCTAGTATCTCGCCATCTGAAATGCGACTAGCGCTAGATTTGACTGAACGCGTATTCGGTCTCCATTAAACGCACAGGACCAGAATTGTTCAGCGATACGTACAGCGTTCGAATGAGGCCCGTCGAAGAACGAGTGTACCGCCACGATGTTCCGCTATATCGTGCGACCGGATTGTAGCTGTGACTCTCGCCTGCATAGGTCCAACCGCCTGCTTTCATTCGTGCGATCTGACCGCGGGCAAATGACGTCCACGAAGCGAGCGTGCCCGGTGCAGTTGAGGACCAGCGCGATATTGCGAAGTCGGTCAACTGCCACTGATTGGTCTCTCCGCGGTTTAGTGCGTCCGCGCACCTTCCGATGTAGAGTTCGGTATCCAACGATACTCCAGCCGCGGGCTGCACGACGTATTTATTCTGATACATCTGCGGCGTCGGCGCGGTTTGACCGGGTTGTATGGTCTGGGCGTAATACGAAAGGCCGGCAACGGTGATCGCGCCGCGATACGATGCCCGCTCGTTGAGAGTACCGCTCGGAGGGGCTGGGAAGGCGATCGAGAGAGTACCTGGGGTGGAAAGGAATTGATGGACCTTCTGTGCGGTGGCTTGGTCCGGGGCGAGCACGTTATACCGCACGAGCGGTTGTACGGTTGTCGGAGCGGCCATCGCCAACGTCTGAGGCGCGCTAAGCGCAGCTACCATGAGCACGAGTGAGAACATGTCAATAATCCCCCTTTTGGATGCTTAACGTTTCCGCGCCCGTCCCCGTTTCAAGATTCGGCTTGGAGGAGGGTGAACAACCCGTACTAGGGTGAGCAACGCTCACCCAATTGGGCAAGCGATGCTTGCCCTAGTACGAGGTCCGCGCACCGCGCGTTAATGGGGACGGGTGCGCTTTGAAAGCCGCATCGCCGGATATGCGCGCGGCAGATCGGGATGCATCTTTGCGAAGCGTGCACGCTGGAGATCTGCGAGCTCGCCCGGAGAAAGCCTCGTCGCCGTTTGCGCGGCGGGCAGGCGCGCAGACGTATTGCCAAATGGTTTTCCGACGATACGATAGTCGAACGCCACCGAGGATCGTCCGCCGCCGTTCTCGCGAACGATGAAGCCAGTGAGCGTCTTTTGCGTTGTATACAGACCGCGGCTATCGCCGTCCGGAGTGATGAAGACAAGATATGGCGACCGTTGATCCATCGTGTTGGCAAACGCGGGATCGATGCGGACCACGGCTTGACCGTTGACGAGCTGACCTTGTCCAAAGTCCTCGATGGTCGGTTCGGATTCTTGCGGGCCGTACGAGTCTACGGAACGGCCGGTTACTGTTTGCGTCCGTATGAGCGGCGAGCCGGACGTGGTCAATAATCCCTTGAGGATCATATTCCCGCCGGGATCGAGCGACATGATGTGACATCCGCAATTGGACGAATCGGTCACGACGATAGCGGGCGCACCTAGAAACTCGTTGACGACCAAAGCTGCTTGGCCGCCGGCAGACGCAAAGCCGTTGAATTCGCCGCCTTCACCGTTTGCCAAACCGAGAAACGCCTGTCCTGCGATGCCGCCGGTGACAACGTCAAGCGCGTCGCTTCCGGTTCCTGCGCTTGAGATGCGCAATGGATTCGCGCCATGAGCCGCGGTGAGAACCATGCTTCCGTTGCCGTCGATAGTCAGCACCGGTGCTGATTTCGCCGCGACTTGGACCTGCATGGCTGGGCCGCCGCCGACCGCATCGATCATGAAGACAGGAGCGGGCGTGTAGCCGACCGCCGGTGCGGTGTTGCTCCCAACTGCGGACAGCGCGATCCCGTTCTGCCCAAGAGTCTGGCCAAGCAATCCTGTGCAAGAACCGGAACTGCCGGTCGTGCAGGTGCCGATGGTTCCAATTCCGTTAGCGCCTTGTTCGCCGGCGACGCCGATCGCGTTGCCGTCAGTGCTTAATGATATTCCCAGCACTCCTGCGAATGGATAGTCGGCATGGGTGGAGCCGCCGACTCCGAAGTTGCTGCTGGAAGTTCCGTTCAGACCGATGTTGGTCGACGACGTTCCAGTAAGGCCATAGCCGCTGGACGAAACGCCCACAATGCCGCCGCCGCTGGTCGATTGGCCGAAAATACCCGCGCTCGAAACAGCTTGACCTGAGATCGCGATGCCGGTTCCGTTGTTTACCGCCTTTAGCACCGGTTGATTGCTGTTGCCTGTGAAGATGACGTTCGGCTGAACGCTCGATTGTCCGGCGAACGCTTTCGCGAAGGCAGGTGGAAGCGGTCCGGCCGCTAGCGATCCGCCGACGACGCCTATCGCGAGAAATACAAATGCTTTCGCGCGACCCGATTGAAGAATTTTCATTTGCGTTTCCTTTGATAGACGGAAAACTGCTGGCGCCTCAAATCGGCGACGGCTGCGGGTATACAGGTGTTCAGCAAGTGCATGGACGATGTCCCCTGCAAATCGGAGGTCAAATGGACCTAATCGAGCCCGTTGCGAATCCGTCACGTTCGTCGTTCGACGTCCGGCGTTTTGCCGGCGACGCTGGACTCGCGGTCGGCGGAGCGCTCATCGCAAACGCCTTCAACTACGTGTTCCACGCGATGTTGTCGCGATCGCTCGGACCGACCAACTATGGCACGCTCGCCGCGCTGATTTCGATCGCCGCGATCATGGGCGTGATCGGCAGCGCCATCAACGTCGTCGCGATGCGAGAAACCGCGCGGATGTGGGCGGCGCACGACGACGGTGCGATAGTCGGATTCGTCAGGCGCACAGCGTGGTATGCGACTGGCATCGGAGCGGCTGCCGCGGTTGCGCTGCTCGCCGGCGCGCCGTTGTTGGCTGGCTACCTGCACGTCGCACAACCGTTCGTGTGGCTGGCGTTTGCGCTGTATCTGTTGGTTGGAATAACGGCGAGCTACGCGCGCGGCGCCGCGCAGGGGGCGCATCGGTTCGGCCTATTCGCCGCGTCGCTGATCACCGAAGCCATCGTCAAGCTCGCAAGCGCTCTTGCGCTCGTCGCGCTCGGGTTTGCGGTGTTCGGAGCTATGGGTGGTCTGGCGATCGGCTCGGCAGCGGGTCTGGCTGTGGTGATGTTTGCGATGGCTCGCCGCAGGAACGTAGACAAGCCCGCAGTCGTGGGCGCGGCCGTCGCCACCGATCATCTGCGCTTGGGAAGCGAATCGCTCAAAGTCCTGGCGGTGTCCGCCGGCACGACCGCACTCGTGTTTTTGGATCCGATCTTCGCGAAGCATCACCTTGATGGGCAGACCGCGGGATTCTATGGAGCGGCGGGCACCCTTGCGCGCATCATCCCGTTTGCGGTCGGCTTGATCAGCCTTATCCTCATGCCCAAGAGTGCGGCGTTGCATCGAAGCAGCCGCGCGTCGCTAGAGCGCGTGCTGCAGGTAACATTCGGAGCCGGAATCGCGGGCAGCCTGTTCGGCTTGCTGTGCGCGTGGCTTGTGCCGGGCCTGCTCGTGCGCGTGATGTTCGGCGCGCAATTCGGTCCGGCCGCAACGATCCTTCCATTATATGCAGTCGACGCCTCGCTCATCGCGATATGCATCATGGGGACGAGCTATCTCGTGGCAGTCGGCGATTACGCGATTGGTTGGTACGTCTTCGCCGCCGTCGCCGCCGAAGCGGTACTGATGGCTGTATTCGGGCTGACGCCCTTCCGTCTCATCGGCATCGGCATAGCGGCAAATGCCTTGCTGCTACCGGCCATAGTCACGCACACGTGGCGTTCGGTAAAAGAAGCGCCGGTGGTCGACGCGTCGCCGAGTCTTTAGTAGGGCAACTGTACTAGGGCAAGCATCGCTTGCCCAAATGGGTGAGCGTTGCTCACCCTAGTACGGTATGCTCACCCTCCTACATACGAAGAAGGCCGATGATAAACATCGGCCCCGCAACAAAAAACTAGGGCAAGCGATGCTTGCCCTAGTACGGCCACAGAAAAATTAGGGCAAGCGATGCTTGCCCTAGTACGGTTTACCCTCTTGCGGTTTACCAGGCGCCTTCGCGGAAAAGCACGGCGGGAACGGTGCGCGCGAGTAACCAGAGGTCCACAAGCGGCGACCAGTTGCGGACGTACCACACATCCATGGCCATCCAACGACGGAACGGGACCGTGGCGCGGCCGCTCACTTGCCACAAGCCCGTGAGGCCCGGCAACACGTCGAAGCGCTCGAAATAAGGATACGCATAGTTGGCCACTTCGTTCGGAAGCGCCGGACGCGGACCGACAAGACTCATATCGCCCCGCAGCACATTCCAAAGCTGGGGCAGTTCGTCGAGGCTGGTGCGCCGCAGAAACGGGCCGAGACCGTGCAGTCGCGGATCGTTCGCGATCTTCAGCGCGGGGCCATCGCACTCGTTGAGATGGGCGACGTGATCGTGGAGGAGATGCGCTCCGTCCACCATCGTCCGAAACTTGTAGAACCGAAACGTCTTGCCGTTCTTACCGACACGCATCTGCGAGAAGACCACGCGGCCCGGTGACGTCATTTTCACCGCGACGGCGATGATTGCCAAAAGTGGTGAGAGTGCGACGAGCAATATTGCGCTGAGGACGACATCCGACGCGCGTTTGAAAAATGACCACGCCGCCGGAATACGCCGATGGACCAGCGTCGGTGCGGCGGCACGGCGCGGTGCTAAGGCCGGATGGCGAGCGAGTTCTGCAAGAGTGGCCGACGGCGCGCTCATACGATGAGCGGTTCCGTGGGTGCGACGAGGCCAAACGTTTCGATCACACGGTTGCCGACTTGACAAAATGAATCGAGCTCACCCAATTCGGTGCCTCGTATTCCCGGCCGGTAATCGATGAGCGGCGCGAACTCTCGAGTGTGATCGGTGCCGCGGGCCGTGGGGTCGCATCCGTGATCTGCAGTCACGAGCAATCTATCTCCGGGTCGTAGGCGATTCAATATCTCGGGCATCGCGAGGTCGAGGGCGACCAACGCTTTAGCATATCCATGGGGATCGCGCCGATGCCCATACTTCGAATCGAAATCGTTGAGATTGGTGAAACAAAAACCGCCGGCGTCACGGTCGAGCCACGCAAGGGTGCGCGCGATGCCCTCATTATTGTCCGCTGTTCGGCTCCCGGCCGCGATACCCTGGCAACAGTAGATGTCTTGGATCTTGCCAAGGCCGCATGTCGGAACGCCCGCGCGCTCGAGAACGTCGAGAACGCTTGGTCTTGGCGGCGCGACTGCATAGTCTCTCCGGCCTGCAGTTCGCACGAAATTACCTGACTCTCCGATGAACGGTCTTGCGATAACCCGGTTGACGCGATGCGGCGGCGCTAGTATTACGCGCGCCTTTTCGCACCACGACCACAGGGTTTCGAGTGGAACGACGTCTTCGTGGGCCGCGACTTGAAACACCGAATCGGCTGACGTATATAGTATCGGCCGGCCGGTGCTCATGTGCAGTGGTCCGAGCTCTTCGATGATCTCCGTTCCCGACGCCGCCTTGTTGCCCAGCACTTTCGCGCCGGCGATCGCCTCGAATTTCTCGACGATCTCCGCCGGAAATCCATTAGGATATGTTGGAAATGCGTGACGCACCACGATGCCCATCATCTCCCAGTGACCGGTTATTGTATCCTTCCCATTGCTGATCTCGCGCAAACGCCCCACGCCGGCCAATGGGTTGACCACGCGTGCGACACCCGGGATTTCGGCGATGCACCCGAGGCCGAGCCGTTCGAAATTTGCTAGTGCGAGACCGCCCGCCGATTGTGCGGCGTGGCCGATCGTGTTGGCGCCGGGTGCGTCACCAAAGTTCGCAAAGTCGGGCGCAGCGCCGACGCCGCCGGAATCGATCACGAGCACGATGGCTCGCGGGTGCGCCACCTACAACACGACCGTTATCGCGATTTCGCGCGTCGTGCTCTTTCCGTCGGTGCGGACTGCGGTGATGGTGAGCTTTGTGTCGCCGGGCGGGAGAGGAAGCGACGGCAATTTCATTTCCAAGTGGAATTTTCCGGGCGCGATCTTCGGCACGGCGACAGAAAACGCGCTCACCCGCGCGGTGACCGACGCAGCGTTGCTCGATGTGACGACGTCACCGGTGACCTTGTCGCCTGGGTGGACGATGTTCGAGGATAGCAGAACCGAAACGATCCGTACGGGGTCTGTGTCCGATGCGTACGGCACACCCTTCGGTAGGGGCGTTGCCACGCTCGTCACGCCGCGAGCGGGGACGCCGCGAACAATCGGGATAGTCACCTTTCGCGGCTCGGCTCCGGCGGCAGTCGCCGGACTCGTCACGCCGCTAGCGGGGACGTTGCGAATCTTCGGGATAATCACGCTTCGCAACTCGGCTCCGGCGGCTCTCGCCGCCTCCGACGCCCCGCTCTGCGGCGCGACGCGTCCAGTCGATGCCACCGTCGAAGGCTCGCTCACCGGCGTACTGACTGCGGCCGCAACGGGATGGCTTTGCGATGCGCCGCAGCTCGTTAGGACGATCGTCGCTCCAAGAAGCATCGCGCGCATCTTCATCTATATCACCGTTCGCGCCGAGCGGAGGCCGTTCCGTCCTAGCAAGCATCGGAGGGCGTCGGCCGTTGCTCGCGAATATCGCTCGTCCTAGTAATAGGCCGGGTCGAGCGCGACCCGGCCACTGCCCGTTTGGAGCGCGATTGAAACACCTCGGCGACCGGCTGCTGCACACGTTTACAAGCCACAGCGATGCGATTGCGCGCGCGGTCAAAGCGGCGCGTTCGCATCAGGCGATCGACATTGCGGAAACCGCGTCATCTGCGCGGCCTTTTGTGGTCGCGGCGCTGTGGCACGAGATCGGCGGTCAGATCATCGTGTGGAGCGGTGCGCAAGAATCTGCCGATCGCTTCGCGACCGATTGCTCCTACTATCTCGAATCGCGCGGCGCACCAGTGCTCACGTTGGCGCCGCGAGACGTCGCGCCTGGAGCGCCGCAAAATCCGACCACGCAGAGCGCTCGAATCGAGACGCTCGCCGCGCTCGCGGCGCGCCGCGCGGGCATCTTTTGCATCGCCCACGATGCGATGCGTGATCCGGTACTCGCCGCGCTTGAGTTCAAGTCGCGAACGCGATCGTACAAGGCGGGCGGATCGTACGATTGGGAGACCCTGCTCGCCGATCTCGTCGCGTTCGGCTACGAGCGCGTCGAAACGGTCGGCGCGGCCGGCGAATTTGCCGTGCGCGGCGGCATCGTCGACGTGTTTCCCGCCCTGGCCGACCTGCCGTTGCGTCTCGAATTTTTCGGCGATGCGCTTGAGACAATTCGAAGCTTCACGCTCGCCGACCAGCGATCGGTTGGAGATGTCGAAGAACTGACGGTTTCGCCGTGGTCGGATGCAGCGGAAGATGCGCTGGGCTGCGTGCTCGACTATGCGCCCGATGCAGTCGTCGTGATCGACGGAGCCGACGAGATCTTAGCCTTCGACCAAACGGGCGGCGCGCAAGCGAAGAGCGACACGCTCCTCGTTGCGGACGAAGCCGACGACATCGACGCTGAACCAGCCCGCGCAGAGCCGAAACGTCAGTCCGTGATCGAAATGTCCGAACTCGTCGCGCGCACGCAAGCCCGCGCGCTGTTCACGTTCACGCCGGGCGTACAAGGTTCCAGACTCGCGCGCGAAGCTGATCTCACGGTGGCAGTGCAGGCCGAGCCGGCGCCTGCGTACGGGCGCAGCGTCGAACGATTCATCGAGGACGTGAAGAAACGCGCCGCTTTAGGCCAGACGATCGCGATCGTCTCGGTCGGCCATCGACGCATCCGCGAGATGTTGGACGAAGCCGATATCGCTGTGGGCGCTGTCTGGCGTGAGACAGGGCCAAGTTCTCAGGTGCTCGTCACCGACGGCGCGCTCGACGCCGGATTTCAAATGGAGCGCCTCGGACTTGTCGTGCTCGGAGACGCCGAACTTTTCGCTCATGCCGCGCGCCGCCACAAACTAAAAGCCGCCAAAGAAGGCGTGCCGATATCCGAAAGCGATCTGCGCACGGGCGAATTCTTCGTCCACGCAAACCACGGCATCGGTCAGTATCTCGGTCTCGAACGCCTCACGGTCAACGATGTCGAGCGCGACTTCATGCTGCTCAAGTATCTTGGCGAAGACCGGCTCTACGTGCCCATCGACCAAATGCATTTGGTGCGCAAATACGTCGCATCCGACGGCGCGACCCCACGCCTGTCGAAGATGGGCGGCGGCGATTGGGCGCGCACGCGCTCCAGAGTGCGAGAAGCAGTCGACAGCATCGCCGAAGGTCTGGTCCGACTTTACGCCGAGCGCGAAATCGCGCCGGGGCATCCGTTCGCGCTGGACACGCCGTGGCAGGCCGAACTCGAAGAATCGTTTCCGTACGACGAGACCGTGGATCAGCAAGCGGCAATCCTCGCGGTCAAGTCCGACATGGAGCGTCCCCACCCAATGGATCGCTTGGTGTGCGGCGACGTGGGCTACGGCAAGACGGAAGTCGCGATCCGCGCCGCATTCAAAGCGATTATGGATCGCAAACAAGTGGCCATTCTCGTACCCACCACCGTCCTAGCGGCGCAGCACTACCGCACATTCACTGAACGGCTCGCCGCGTTCCCGGTGAAGATCGGTCTGCTGTCGCGCTTTCGAACTAAGCAAGAGCAGAAGGAAACGCTGCTCGGTCTGCTCGACGGCAGCGTCGATCTCGTGGTCGGAACACATCGCTTGCTGCAAAAGGACGTCGGATTCGCGCGGCTCGGACTGGTGGTCGTCGACGAAGAGCAGCGCTTCGGCGTCATGCACAAAGAACGCCTTAAAGAAATGCGCCGCTCGGTGGACGTGCTCACGCTCTCTGCGACGCCCATCCCGCGCACGCTGCACATGTCCATGATGGGCGTACGCGATCTCTCGCTCATCCAAACCGCGCCGGTCAATCGCGTGGCCATCAAGACGGTCGTGACGCCGTCGAGCGATGCGGTGGTGGGCCAAGCACTGCGCCGGGAACTCGACCGCGGCGGGCAAGTCTACTTCGTGCATAACCGCATCGAGACGATCTACGGCGTCGCGGCCGCGCTGCAGGGGCTCGCGCCGAGGGCGCGCATCGTCATCGGCCACGGACAGATGAAGGAAGGCGAACTCGAAGATGTGATGGTCGGATTTGTCGACGGCGAATTCGACATCTTGGTTTCGACGACCATCATCGAAAACGGGCTCGACATTCCGAACGTCAACACGATCGTCGTGAACAACGCCGACCGCTTCGGATTGGCGCAGCTGTACCAATTGCGCGGGCGTGTCGGCCGCAGCGCGCACCAAGCCTACGCGTACTTCTTACATCAGCCGCACCGCAAACTTTCCGAAGAGGCGCAGTCGCGGTTGGATGCCATCCGCGAATTCTCGCACCTCGGCTCGGGCTTGCAGTTGGCCATGCGCGATCTCGAGATCCGCGGCGCCGGCAATCTCTTGGGACCGCGTCAATCCGGATTCATCGCGGCAGTAGGCTTTGAGACCTATTGCCAGATCCTTCAGGAAGCAATCGAACAGAGGCGCGGTCTTCCGCAAATCGAAAGCGCGCCGCCGCCGGTGCTCGACCTTCGCGTGAGCGCGTATCTCCCTTCGGACTACGTGAAGGGTGCTGGCCAGAAGATTGCGCTGTACCAGCGGCTCGCGGCCGCTCAATCGACGGCTGAAATCGACGCGCTCGGTGACGAATTGCGGGACCGTTTCGGACGCCCGCCCGACACCGTCGAAGCGCTTCTAGAGCTCTCGCGTGTGCGTGTACTCGCACAAGCCAAAGGAGTCGAAAAACTGTCACTCGAACAGCGACGATTGACGCTCGAAATTGGTAGAAGGTTTTCGCTGTCCGAACAGGCGCTTCCAGCGCTCACCGCCTTAACCCGGGGAAACTTTCGTTTCACGCAGAGCGCGATTGTCATTCACCTGCCGCCTACAACGCAGGCGCGCAACGGCACGCTCGGTGCCGTCCGCGAGGTCCTGACCGCCCTTTGACGGCGACACTGCGGCACTCTACTAGGAGGTAGTTAATGAATCCCAAGTTCGCGATGGTAGTGGCCCTCGCTGCGGGCGTGGTCGCCACCGCGGGCTGCGCCGCCAGCAAACCGGTCATCACGGTCAACGGCTCGGCCATCTCAAAGAGCGATTTCGACAACAAGCTGGAGAACAACACGCGCGCAAGCGACCCGGTGCTCCAGCAAATGGTCGACAAGATGCTCATCGACCAATACGCTTCAGCGAATAAGATCGAGGCCAAAGACGCCGACATCGATGCCCAGATGACGAAGATCGAAGCGAACTTCCCCGCCGGCCAATTCGAAATGGTCCTCAAGCAACAGGGTCTGAGCCTGCAAGATGCGCGCGACATCGTGCGTGAGCAAGTGCTCCTCAAGAATGCCGTCGATAAAGATATCAAGGTCAGCCAACCCCAAATCGACGCCTACCTGAAGACCAACAAGATCGACATGGGCTCGCCGTCGCAAGTCCGCGTCCGCCACATCCTCGTCAAGACCCAGGCCGAAGCGCTCAAAGTCGAGCAATTGTTGAAGAGCGGTCAGGACTTCGCCACTCTCGCGAAACAATATTCAGTCGATCCGTCCAGCAAAGACAAGGGCGGCGAGTTGCCGGTGTTCGGACCTGGTCAAATGGTCGCGCCGTTCCAGGCAGCCGCGTTCAAGCTCAAGGTCGGCCAGATAAGCCCGCCGGTTCAGTCACCGTTCGGCTGGCACATCATCCAGTCGGAGCAAATCATCCCCAATTCCATGGCCACTGTCGTCGCGGCCATCCAGTCGCAACAGGAACCGAACGCCACGACCGCGCTGATCCAGCAACTGCGCACGCAAGCGAAGATCGACTATAACGATCCGCGTTTCGCAAACCTGTTCCCGTCACCGGCGCCCATGCCGCCCACCGGCGGCGCACCGGGTCCGCAGCCCACTCACTAGTCGTAGAGGCCGACCTCCTCGTTGTACTAGGGCAAGCATCGCTTGCCCATTTTTTTCCCGTTGCAGTGGGAGGGCAAGCTCGTACTAGGGCAAGCATCGCTTGCCCCGTTTTCTTATAGGGGCCGACTTTTATGGTCGGTCCCGCTTGCCCAAATGGGTGAGCGCTGCTCACCATAGTACGGGGCAACTGTACTAGGGCAAGCATCGCTTGCCCAAATGGGTGAGCGCTGCTCACCATAGTACGGGGCAACTGTACTAGGGCAAGCATCGCTTGCCCAAATGGGTGAGCGCTGCTCACCCTAGTACGAGATGCTCACCCTAGTACGAGATGCTCACCCTACTACGGAACGTCTTGTCGGCAAAGGGCCGCCGCCGCCAGTCTGCCAACCTCTTGTGCAATGCCCACGTTGACCATTGTCGGCCTCGGCCCCAGCGATGCGTCGCTGCTCACGTTGGGCGCGCTCGAGCGGCTAGAGCGCGCTCCGCGCGTCGCGTTGTGCAACATCGCGCCAACGCTCGAACAGCATCTACGCGATCGCGGCGTGAAGATCCAAGGCGTGCCGTTTCACGCGCCGTCGCTTCTGCGCGGCGTGCCGGAAGCCGTAGAAGCCGCCGCCGAATTCGCCGCGGAAGGCGACGCGGTGTTGGGCGTGCCCGGCCATCCGATGATCGACGTTCCCGGTCTGCCGCACTTGTTGCGCGCGCTCGAGCTGCGTGGGGTCGACGTGCAGCTCGTGCCCGGCGTGCCGCGCTCCGCACTTTCGGCCGCGGCAAGCTCGCCGCTGTTGGCGCTGCCGGCGGTGGCGCTTCATCATTCGTGGGAAGAACTCGTCGAGATCATGGCGCGGCTGCGCACGTGTTGTCCGTGGGATATGGAGCAGACGCACGAATCGCTTCTGCCGTATCTCGTCGAAGAAGCGCACGAGGTCGTTGAAGCCGTCGACGAGCGCAACCCGAAGAAGCTGTGCGAAGAGCTGGGCGACCTTCTGCTTCAGATCGTCTTCCATTCGCAGATCGCTGCGGAGCGAGGCCAGTTCGCCGTGGCCGATGTCATCGACGCGCTCGCGAACAAGATGATCCGGCGCCACCCGGGCGTCTTCGGCGATGCGCGCATCTCCAGCACGCAAGAACAGATGGCGTCGTGGGAATTGCTCAAGACGCAAGAGGCGTTGATCAAACATCGCGAGTCGCTGCTCGACGGCATTCCGAAGAGCCTGCCGTCGCTGCTCGGGTCGCAACGGTTGCAAGAAAAGGCGTCCACGATCGGATTCGATTGGCCGAAGGCCGACGCCGTCCTCGAAAAGCTCCGCGAAGAATTGGACGAGCTGAACGAAGCGATCGCCGGCGGCGCGCGCGACCGCGTGCGCGACGAACTCGGCGACGTGATCTTCACCGTCGTGAACCTTGCGCGGCGCCTCGGCGTGGATGCCGAAGCGGCGTTGCGCGGCGCGAACGTCCGGTTCCGCGAGCGCTTCGCTTCGATGGAACGATTCGCGGGCGGAGGCGCAACCGCACTTGCCGGGCGCAGCCTAGACGATCTCGACGCGCTCTGGCAGCGCGCCAAAGACCATGAGGCTGGACAAGTTTCTTAAGGTGTCGCGCTTAGCCAAGCGCCGCACCGCCGCCAAAGAAGCGCTCGACGCAGGCCGTATCGAGTGCGGCGGGCGTCCGGTGAAGCCGGCCCACCACGTCAAACCCGGCGATGAGCTGCTCATCCACTATGCATCGCGCGACGTGCTCGTGCGTGTCCTCGCCGTGCCGGAGAAACCCGGCGCGCGCGTCAAGCCCGCGGATCTCTACACGTTGCTATCGGACGTCCGATCGTCGTGACGGCTCGCGCGCTTACCGCGAATGTGAGCGGGCCGCTGACCATCGGCATGTTCTCCGACTCGTATCTACCGGAGAAAAACGGACTCGTCACGTCGGTGGTGGGCGCCGCGCATGCGCTACGGCGCCGCGGTCACCGGGTCATCGTGGTGGCTCCCGCGCACAAGGACGCGCCCGACGACGATCCGGACGTCTTCCGCTTTCGCTCCACGTCGTTTCCGTTTTATCCGCAGCTTCGCATGGCGTTCCCGTTGCCCGCAAGTCTGCTCACGTCGCTGCCGCGCATGCCCTTTGACATAATCCACAGCCACTCGTTTTTCTTCGTCGGCTGCTTGGGCGCATATCTCGCGCAGCGCCGGCAGACGCCGCTCGTGTTCACCTATCACACGCTCTTCACGCAGTACACCCACTACCTGCCGTTGCAGCGCGATTTCGCGAAGTCGCGTTTTATCTGGCTGTCGCGCGAATTCTCCAATCGCTGCGATCGCATCATCGTGCCCACGCATTTCACGGCGGCGGAGCTCAACGGCTACGGCGTCAACAAGCCGATCGACGTCCTGCCGACCGGCGTTGACCTCAGAATATTCAAAGGCGGCTCCGTCGCGCCGGAAACGCATCGCGCGCGCTGCGGCGGCGAGATCGCGCTCTTCGCAGGCCGGTTGGGCAAGGAGAAAAATCTCGACCTCGTGCTGGACGCGTTTGCACAGACGGCGGTGCGGCTGCCACGTGCCCGGCTCATCATCGCCGGCGAGGGACCGCATGAGAATGAATTGCGCAAGCACGCCGCTGCGCTCGAATGCGCCGATCGGATCGAATTCACCGGCGCCTTGGAGAAGGCCGACCTCGGATCGTGGTATCGAGCCGCCGACGCGTTCGTGTTCGCGTCGACCACCGAGACGCAAGGGCTAGTCCTGGTCGAAGCGATGGCGCACGGTGTGCCCGTCGTCGCGGTCGACTGCCCGGTATCGCGCGAAGTCGGCGGCGGCGTTGCAGTCGAGCTGGTCGACGAATCGGTCAATGGACTCTCAGACGCGCTTTACGTAGCGCTCACCCGCACCGGCGACGAGCGCGATGCTCGAGTCGCCGCCGCGCACGCCGCGGCAACGCCGTATGCCGTGGATTCACTGTGCGAACGTCTGGAATCGCTGTACTTCAGCGCGCTCGCGTAGGGTATCCGTACTAAGGCGACTGTACTAGGGCAAGCATCGCTTGCCCCGTTCTTATGTAGGAGGGCAAGCATCGCTTGCCCCGTTCCATTGATGACATCTTCGCCGTCCGCTGAACGTGCGAAACGCGAACGTCGCGCGCGTGCTTGCAGACGAGCCGCAGGTAATCGAATCCGTGCCTCCGCAGGTTACCTTGTGAGCGCTAGTCGGGGAGACGTATGCTGTTGAAACCGCTTGTTTGCACGCTGACGGCGAGCTTGCTTCTCGCGATGCAAGGTGCGGCCGACTCTGCGCCCGGCGACGACGTCTACTCGCGACCCGGGCAGATCGAATCCGCGGCGGACGGAGCGCGATTGAACTTCTACTGTATGGGAAGCGGTTCTCCCACGGTCGTCTTCGACTCGGGTTGGGAGGATTGGGCGCCGGCCTGGGCAGTGGTGCAGCCGCAGGTCGCGAAGTGGACGCGCGCCTGCAGCTACGATCGCGCCGGTGCAGGCTTCAGCGGCGCCGGACCGATGCCGCGCACGAGCGTTCGCATCGCCGACGAGCTGCATAGCGCGCTCCACAATGCCGGCATCAAAGGGCCGTACATCTTAGTAGGCCATGCTTTTGGCGGCGACCCCGCGCGCACGTTTGCGGACCGATACACGACGGAGATTGCGGGGCTCGTGCTTGTCGAGGCCGATCCAAGCGACGTGGAACCGAAGGCGATGCAGGATGACGATCACCGCGGGGAAGCCCGGAACCTCGTCAGGCTGCGTGAATGCCGCGATGCGATCGCCGCAGGAAATCCGCTGCCGCTGCTTCCCCCGCGTCCCGGTCAGCCCCATCGCACTTGCGCTCAGCAGTTCTTTCGCGGGCTGCCCGAAGCTGAGTGGTCGCCGGAACTTAATGGCAAGCTGTTGCACATCGCGCAGACCAAGGTCGCGATGTACGACGCATACATTTCCGAAATGGAGGAAATGCCGTCGGATGAAGCGTGGCTGCAGCAGCACGTCCGCTCGCTAGGCTCTCGTCCCGTGCGCGTGCTGACCACGGGCAACCACGGCATCGGCCACCTGCCGGCGCGTAATGCGCAAGACCCGACGCATATCGAATATGAGCGTCAGATTGCGAAGGCAGAGGCGCGCTGGCTCACTCTATCGTCGAACGCCAAGCAGATATTTCCCAGCCACAGCTCAGAATACGTTCAGTTCGACGAGCCAAAGGTTGTCATCGACGCCATCCGCGACGTGTACAGGCAGAGTCCCGTGACAAGTTTCAAATAAGCCACTGGGCGCTTAAAGCGTTTCGGGTTCATCTCTGGCGACACCGATCAGCAAGCCACTCGGGTTGCCCGGAACGGTGCCGATGGGTGCGCACGTCGGATACTCGACCTCGCCTGCGACGTTATTCCCGCCATCTGCGTAGAAATAGTGATGCTGTGTGCGGTTGATATCAAACGAAACCGGGTCGCTGGCGCCGAGGGCGCAGGAAGTGGGCGACCCGAAATCCGGAGGTTCGAACGTGAGCACGTCGCCGCCGCCGGCACCCTCTTGATCTAGCAGGACGACATCTTCATCGTCGGCCGATCGCAAGCCGCCGGGGAATACAAAGGTCGCGCCGGTTGCGACAAATGAACCACACTCACCGGCCGGACAACTTCCCTTATAAAGGGTGTTAGTACTGTCGTCGAAGTAGACGGTGCCGTCTTTTTGCACCGTCAAGAAATAGTCGAACGCGCCGTTGGCGTTTGGAAAGTTGCCGACAAACGTTCCATCTCTGCGCCAGGTCGAGATGGAACCGACACTATCAATTATGTCAAAGATGTTGGTCGCTAAAACGGTGCCGTCTTTCGCGACGGTCACGTCGGCCACGAATTGGCTACCATTGGTCAAGTCGATATATGTCTTGAACGGCGACGTTGCGCCCCGGCGGAACACGACCACGTCATCGTCGCCGGTATTGGCCACGTAGAGTTCGTGGGTGGATTCCTTCACGAACATGCCTTGTGGGTTGGCCAAACCTTTCGTAAGCTGGCCGCACGGGACTTGGCCGGCGAAATTCCCCTTGTAGATGTCGATCAGGTTGTTGTTGAAGTCGGAGACGTATTCAATGGGACCCGCAGGTGGGCATCTGTTGAAATCCTTGAAGTGAAGACCCGTGTTGAGGTTGACCTTGAGCATTCCCATCGGGCTCAGAACCACCGGTATACGCACCATCAGCGAACGCGCGTTGCCTTGCGGGGCTGATGGTTTCGGAGCGATCGCCGAGCCGTTGGAGCAGCCGGCGAGCAGGACCAACACCGCGAGCGCGCTCAGAGATTTGGCGGAGATTCGAATGTGCATTGGATGCTCTCCTCAACTTTAGATGAGCCGCGAACAGCGAATATCCGGGCTCACCCTACTGCTTAAAGCGTTTCGGGTTCATCTCTGGCGACACCGACCAGCACGCCGCTCGTGTTGCCCGGCACGGTGCCAATGAGTGCGCAACTCGGATAGTCAATCTCGACCGCAATGTTATTTGGGGCGTCAGTATAGAAGTAGTGATGTTGTGTCCGATTGATATCGAACGAAACTGGGTCGCCGGCGCCGATGGCGCATGAGGTGGGGGATCCGAAATCCGGAGGCTCGTAGGTGAGAACGTCTCCACCGCCGGCGCCCTCTTGATCTTGGAGGACGACATCGTCCCCGTCAGCCGACCGCACGCCGCCGGGGAAAACAAATTTCGCACCGGTTGCAACGAATGAACCGCAAGCGCCGGCTGGGCAACTCCCCTTATATAGGTTGGGCGTGTTGTCGTCGAAGTAGACCGTGCCATCCTTTTGGACTGTCAGAAAGTAGTCTAAAGCGCCGTTCGGATTTGGAAAGTTACCGACGAACGCTCCGTCTTTATGCCATGTTGAGAGCGATCCTACGTTGAAGCCGACGTCGACGATGTTTGTCGCCATGACGGTGCCGTCTTTTGCAACTGTGACGTCGACGGGAAGTTGACCGCCGGCGGTCGAGTCGATGTACGTCTTGAACGGCGACGTCGCACCTCTGCGGAATACCACCACGTCGTGGTCGTTTGTATTGGCCACATACAGTTCGTGCGTGGATTCTTTCACAAACATGCCCTGCGGGTTGAGCAATCCGCTCGTAAGCCGGCCGCATGGGGTCTGCCCCGCGAAATTCCCTTTGTAGATGTCGATGACGTTGTCGTTGAAGTCGGAAATGTATTCGATGGGACCCGCCGGCGGACACCTGTTGAAGTCCATGAAGCGCTGGCCCGAGTTGAAATTGACTCTGAGCATGCCTATCGGGCTCAGAACCACCGGTATACGACCCATCAGCGTACGCGCGTGGCCTTGCGGGACTGATGGTTTCGGCGCGATCGCCGAGCCGTTGGAGCAGCCTACAAGAAATACAAGCGCCACCGCTGTGCTCAACGCTCGAATCGGGGTGCGGGTAACCATGTGATATCTCCCCTCGAATACGATAAAAAACAACGTCGACTATGTGAAGTAGTAGGGCGAGCAACGCTCGCCCTACCGCCGGAATAACGAGATACGTTACGTCGCGTTAGTTCAACGTCTCGGGATAGTCCTTGGCCATGCCAATCGGCAGACCGCTGGAATTTCCCGGAACCGTGCCGATAGGAGCACAACCCGGATAGCCCAACTCTGTACCTTGGTTCAGGCCTGCGTCGGCGATGAACGCGTGGTGTTGCTTGTGATTGATGTCGAAGCTTACGGGATCGACTCCGCCGACGGAGCATGAATCACCGCTCGTGAAACTCGGGGGTTCGTAGGTGATCAACGCGCCGCCGCCTGAAGCGCTCTGGTCATCCAGGACGAGATCTTCATCGTCCGCCGAACGTAGGCCGCCCGGGAACGCGAACGTCGCGCCTGTGTTTGAGAACGAACCGCAAGTGCCCGCGGAGCAGCTGCCCACGTACAACGCGAACGTGTTGTCGTCGTAGTACAGGGTGCCGTCTTTTTGAATCGTCAAGAAATAAGAATTGGCACCGGCTTGGTTCGGGATGTTGCCGATGAATGTGCCATCTTTTTTCCACGACGAGATCGACCCGGCGCAGGAGCCGCCGAAGATGTTGGTCGCGTAGATGTAGCCGTCGAGCGAGACCGTAACGTCAACTGGGAATTGGCCGCTGCAATTCGGGTCGGTGTACGTCTTGAACGGCGCCTTTCCGCCTCTGTGGAAGGCGACGACATTGCCGGCGCCGGTGTTGGCCACGTAGAGAACGTGGCGCCGGACGATCATTCCTTGCGGATTGACCACGCCTGTGAGTTGTCCGCACGGAGCCTGGCCTGCGAACGGCACCTTGTAGATGTTGATCGTGCTTGCGTTGAAGTCCGACATGTAGACGATGGGACCCGCAGCGGGGCAGGCGTTGAAGCTCGCTTTGCGGTTGGGCGTGCCGAGCTGACGCAGCTTCAGCATTCCGACGGGGTTCAAAACGGTCGGAACCCGGCCGCTCATCGCCTGGAAGTGATGACTCTGCATCGTTGAGGATGTCGGAGCGATCGCCGAGCCGCTTGAGCAGCCGGCAAGGAGTGCCAACGCTGCCGCCGCGCTCAGCAATTTGACTGAGGTTGGAATACGCATTTGGAAGCTCTCCTCGACATTGTGCGAGTTACCAAAGGGGAAAACCCCGCGTACCTTTACGCCGGAGTTTCCCGACTGCGCTCCGATGTAGGCATGTCCCTCTAGGTCTCGGACGAAGAAGGCAAGGCAAGCAGTGCTTGCCCACGCACTAACGAGTCGTTACAGCGATTCGGGCGCGTCGACCGCGGCTCCAATCGGAAGGCCGCCCGAATTACCGGGAACGGTGCCGATCGGCGCGCACGACGGGTACGAAATTTCGCCCCCAACGTCGTTGATAGCGTCGGCGTAGAAGACGTGCTGCTGTGTTTTGTTTATGTCCATGGCATCCGGGTCGCCGCCGCCGATGGCGCACGACACGCCGGTCGGAAACGATTCATAGGTGATCAGCGCGCCGCCGCCGGGAGCGTTCTGATCGATCTGCACGACGTCTTCGCCGTCAGCCGATCGAAGGCCACCGGGAAATGCGGTCGTCGCACCGGTCGAGGTGAATGTGCCGCACGCGCCGTTCGGGCAGCTCCCCGTCCACAAAAGTCCGGCATCGGACGTGTTGTCGATGTCGTTATAATAAAGTGTGCCGTCTTTTTGCGCGGTCACGTCCAGGCCCTCAAAACTGTTGGGCATCGGAAAGTTGCCGACGAATGCGCCGCCCTTGTGCCAGGTTGAGATGGACCCCGCTTCGTTGAAGTTCGCTTGAAAGATGTTAGCCGCGATGACGGTGCCGTCTTTTGCGACGGTGACGTCGTCCGGATTTTGCAAACCCGGATCGGTGTACTGCTTGAACGGCGTCTTCGCGCCGCGATGGAACACGAGGATGTTGTGCCCGCCGGTGTTGGCCACGTAGAGATCGTGTGTGGAACCCAGCACGAACATGCCTTGCGGCTGGACCATGCCGCCGGGGGACAACTGGCCGCATGGCGCTTGACCCGCGAACTTGCCTCTGTAGATATTGACGACGTTGTTGCTGAAGTCGGAAATGTATTCGATGTTGCCTGAAGCTGGGCACCTATCGAAGCTTGTGAAATGATGGCCTGCATTGAGGTTGATCCTGAGCATGGCGAGTGTACCCAACGCAACTGGTATGCGGCCCATCAATGAATGCACGCGACCTTGCGCCCCGAACGGCTGGGAAGCAATGGTTGAATTGGCGGAGCAGCCCGCGAGGATCGCTAACGCCGCCGCCGCGCTTAGCGCTTGAAGCGGGGTGAGGATACGCATTGGAATTCTCCCCTCGACGGTTACGAGAAATGGCCGTCGATTTGCGCGGCGGTTATGGCGGAATCCTCTCCGGCGGGGAAATGGGCAAGCGATGCTTGCCCTAGTACGGCTTGCCCTAGTACGGCTTGCCCTGGTACGGCTCGCCTTGAACGGCTTGCCCTAATTAACGAACGACTACGGTGAGCTAAGCACGCAAGCGCTTGCGGCGTTGCTCCACAGGGGTTGCACCGCGAACGTGCCGGTTCTTAGAACGGTGTTGCCGAGACCCTGCCATGCGCAGATGTCGCCGATCTCACCGAACGAGTTGTTGTACCAGCCGCTGGCGGGTCGCGGATCGGTCTGGCTCTCCGCGAGTTCGTGGCCTTCCACGATGCTGACGCCATCCAAGATTCCCGGCTGACCCGGGTTGACGAAGTTCTCGCCGCAGTTCTGGCCGGCATCGGTCATGTACGGGATGTTCGAGAATGAGATGATCCCGTCGGGCGTGGTCGTAGCGTCGTGATACGCGCAGAATTGTGAACCAAATCCAGGCGTGTTGTGGTTGTGCGGCGTGGCGACGACATACGAAGCGTTCTTCCTGTATCCGAAGTGCGCTTCGGCGGCAGCGGCCTCGGTTGCTACTTGCGCATCGCTCGGGCTGGCCGGCACGGACGAGGGATCGACCCATGTGCCTTTGAGCTGTCCGGACGGATTCTGGATCTTGTGCTGCACGCCGCCGACGATCTCGTAGTATTGATGATCGGTGTTCAGCCACGCGCCCTTGCCGACGCCCTTAAGGAAGTTGGTCATGTAGGCTTGTTCGCCTGACGGGTCGCTGCCCGAGACGTTGAATCCCCAGTACACGACGAAGATGCTGGGCGTGCGCTGGATCAAGCCCCCGTTGTAATGAAGCGTTTGCGGGGCGTCCAACATCGGGCCACGTGAGAATGCCGTGCGCATGTAGATTCTGGAACCGTTTTGCGCCATCGGTGCGCCGGCCGCGTGTACCGACTGCGTGCCGGCATGCTGCAGCGACGGCACAGAGCTGCCGTTGCCGCTGCACGCCGCAAGCGCAACCGCCGCGAGTCCGACGATGGCGAGTTTGAGTTTGTGCTGCATGATCGGGGTCTTCTCTCTTCCTTAACAAGTGAGCGTGTAGGTGTCGTGCAAAGAGCCCGCTGTTTAAAGGCGGGCTCTTTGCGTTACCGTGAACTCACGGAGCGATCAGATTACGGGGTGTGCAGTGTGCACGTCGAGGTCTTGTTGCTCCAGAGCGGCTGCATCGCGAATTTGCCTGTGGAGATGGTGATGTTGCCAAGACCCTGCCACGCGCAGATGTCGCCGATTTCGCCGTAGTTGTTATTGTACCAAGCGGTGGCGAGGCCTACTTCCGGATCGGTCTGTGACTCGGCTTCTTCGTGACCGGTGACGATGCTCACGCCGTCGAGAATTCCAGAGCTACCCGGGTTGACCGAGTTCTCGCCGCAGTTTCCACCAGCGTCGGTCATGTAAGGGATGTTCGAATAGGAGATTTCGCCGCCGTTGGAAGCGGTGGGGCTGTGGTAGGCGCAGTATTGCGTGCCGAAGCCCGACGAGTTGTGGTTGTGCGGCGTCGCGACCATGTAGTTGGCATTCTTGTTATAGCCGAAATGCGATTCAGCAGAGGCTGCTTCGGCGCGGATCTGGGCATCGGTGGGCGACGACGGTACCGATGACGAGTCGACCCAGGTGCCTTTGAGCTGTCCTGTCGGATTCTTGATCTTTTGATTGACGCCGGCCTTGGTTTGGTAGTACTGCTTGTCGGTGGCCAACCACGTGCTGCCGCCGAGTCCGTTGAAGAGCGCCGTCATGTATGCTTGTTCGCCGGACGGGTCGCTGCCGGAGACGTTGAATCCCCAGAATACGATGTAAATCGCAGGTGTGCGTTCGACCGGGCCACCGAAGTATTGCAGCGTCTGCGGGGCATCCGATGTCGGGCCTTGCGAGTTGCGCGTGCGCATGATGTGCACTTTGCTGAGGTCGATGCCTGCTTGTGACATCGATCCGCCGGTGTGACCGATCGACTGCGTGCCCGAATGTTGTAGCGTCGGCATCGAGCTGCTGTTTCCGCTGCAGGCAGTCATCGCCAAAGCGACGAGTCCTACGGCCGCTACTTTGAGTGTGTGCGACATACTAAGATTGATCCTCCTCACGAGATGAAAACTCGGGTGGTGCGTGGACTTTGGATTCGCGTGAATTACATTTGGGCCAACGCATCCCCTTCGCATATGCGAAACCATATGCTATACGATGTGCAGCAGAATCTTTTCAGCGTTTTTGGAAGAAAAATTATCATGCGGCCGAACAATATGAGACGACCGAATCTTGACAAATAGCTAGAGCGGTTCGTGCGGATCGGATGCTGCGCCAATCGGTAAAGCGCCAGCTTGCATTGGAACCGTGCCGATGGCTGCGCACGTCGGATACTTGATCTCGCCGCCTACTCCACCGGCATCTCCGTAAAACAAATGTTTCTCAGACTTGTTTATGTCCATGCCTATTGGGCCGACGATGCCGTTGCCGATGATGACGCAGAACGTGAAATTCGGAAACGATTGGAATGTGGTCACGGTGAGCAATATCTGATCGACCTGAACCACCGCTTCACTTTGCGCTGAACGCAGCCCGCCGGGAAATACGCTGACCGCGCCGGTCGACGTGAACTTGCCACATACGCCCGCCGGACAACTGCCCGTCCATAAAAGGCCCTGGCCCAAAGTGGCGTCGATGTCGTTGTAGTACAACGTGCCATCCGCTTGCACGGTGAGGAACAGTCCTTCCAGGTCGTGGACCATCGGGTAATTGCCGACGAAGGTTCCGCTTTTCGTCCAAGTCGAGATCGAGCCCGCGGCGCTGCCGTCTTGCTTCAATAGGTTGGACGCGATCACGGTTTTATCGTGGGCCACGGTGACGTCGACCGGATATTGTCCGGTCGGATCGGTATACGTGGTGAAATGCGTCGTTGCGCCTCTGTGGAACACGAGGATGTTGCCGGCGCCCGTATTGGCAACGTAAAGATTGCCGTTGGGCCCGACAAAGAGCCCTTGCGGACTTTGCAACGTCTCGGCGATTTGACCGCAGGCGGCTTGACCCGCGAATTTGCCGGCAAATATCTCGACGACATTGTTGTTGAAGTCGGAGATGTATTCGATGGGACCCGCGGCGGGGCACGTATCGAAACCTTTGAAATGATGGCCGACGGTCGGATGGACGCTGAGCATGCCGAGCGGCCCCACGGCCGCGGGAATGCGGGTCATCGGTGATCGCACGACGCTTTGCTGCACGTACGGTTTCGGCGTGAACGCCGGTCCGCCGGCGCAACCGGAAAGCAGCGTTAGCGTTGCGGCTGCAGTCAGAACGAGTGCCGGGATTGCAGGACGCATTTCAAGACTCCGGTCGATACAGAAGCGGGGCGGACGCCGTAGCGTTCGCCCCGCGTGTCGATGACTGAATCGACGGTTTGTTCCTTTAGTTCGAGGTCGGAGTATCGATCGCGACGCCGATCGGTTCGCCGCCCGACGTGAAGACACTACCCATCAGCGTGCAGCCGTTCCCGGCGCCCGGATTGTAGTGACTCATTTCAAATGCCTGGCCCTGGCCGGCATCTGCGTAGAAGAGGTGGTGTTGCGAGTGATTGATGTCGATGGTGACCGGGTCGACTGCGCCTTCGGTGCATACGCCGACGGGGGTGGCGAAGTTCGGAGACGTGTAGGAGCTCACGGTTCCGCCGCCGGAGGCGCTTTGATCGTCTAGGTCAACGTTCTCGCTGTTAGACGAACGGATGCCGCCGGGGAAGAGAAGCGACGCAGCGGTGTCGGCGAACGCGCCGCAGACGCCGGCCACGCAGCTGCCTTGCGACATGACTGCAGAGGCGAAGCCTGAGCTAAAGCCGTCGTAGTACGTCGTGCCGTCCTTTTGGATGGTCACGAAAAAGGTTTCGGTGCCATCCGAGTTCAGATAGTTGTTGATCACGGCTCCGGTGTGCTTGTTCCATGTCGAGAGCCCGCCCACGCCGGCGTTGCTGATGATGTTAGAAGCGATGACGACGTTGTCGTTGGAGACCGTCACGCCGGCCGGGTAATTACCGCCGTTGCTTGGATCCGAGTAGGTTATGAACGGGGTCGTTGCGCCTCTCTTGAACGCCAAAACATTGCCCCCGCCATTAGGGTTTCCTGCGGTATTGGCAACGTAGAGGTTATCGTCATGGACCGTGATGCCTTGCGGCTCGACGAATCCGGTGAGGATTCCGCACGCTGATTGGCCGGCCAGATTGCCGGCGAAGATGTTGACGGTGTTGTCGGCTGCATCGGAGACGTACACAAGTATGCCGGTGGCCGGGCACGCATTGTAGCTCGCGCCATGGTAACCGGGTCGCGCGACGTGACCGATTCTTAGCATTCCGACCGGATTCAGAACGGAAGTGCTTCTACCGTTCACGCTGTGCACGTGACTTTGTGTGGATGAGGGCATCTTCGGCGCGAGCGCCGAGCCGCTTGAGCAGCCGGCGAGCAATACGAGTGCTCCCGCTGCGCTCAGCGCTTGGATTGTGGTAGGAAAACGCATCTGGGTTTCCTCCTCAACGATTAAGGGGGCGCACTCCGGGAAGATCGGAGAAAATCACCGTACTTTTTGCAAGCGGTAGCTTGCAAACAAAGCAGAACAGCAGCCTTCCCGAACGAGGGAGGTACGCTTGGTCCACTCTGCGTTTCGGGTCCGGCGGAATCCTCCGGGAAAAAAACCGCCGGGAAGAACTTAGAACTTTCTTCCCATATGACAAGCGAAAATGAAGAGGCGGCCATCAAAGCGCTCGCTTAGTCGATTTGACGATCGACAGTGTAAACGATTAGATTAGTTGATCGACGAGGGGCAAGCGATGCTTGCCCTAGTACAAAAAAACGAATGGGCAAGCGATGCTTGCCCTAGTACGTAAGAACGACGGGGCAAGCGATGTTTGCCCTAGTACGAAACGACGGGGCAAGCGATGCTTGCCCTCCTACAGAGAACGAGTAAACGAAAAGGCGGGCGCCGAAGCGCCCGCCCTTTTTGTCGATTTACGAATCGACGGTTGCTGGATTACTGCAGGTTCTCTGCACGATCGACGGCGACGCCGATCGGGAGACCGCTGGTGTTGCCAGCAATCGAACCCTTCGGAGCGCAAGCGCCCGTCGTGTTCGTGTACTTGAGCTCGGTCAGTTGGTCGAGGCCAGCGTCCGCGAGGAACATGTGGTGTTGCGAGTGGTTGACGTCGAAGCTGACGTCGTCAGTACCGGCGTGGTTGCAGACGCCGCCGCTGCCGAAGGCCGGCGGTTCGAACGTGGTCACTGGGCCGGTAGTGCTGCCGTTGCCCTGGTCATCCAGAGCGAGGTCTTCGCCGTCTTCCGAACGAACGCCGCCGGGGAACGTGAACGTTGCGCCGGTGTTGCTGTTTGAGTTGCAGCTGCCAGCGGTGCAGGTTTGCTTGAACAGCCCGGTGGGATCGTCATAGTACATGGTGCCGTTGTTTTGGATTGTCAGGAAGAACGTTTCGTTACCGTCGGGATTCTGCATGTTGCCGATCAATGCGCCGGAGTTCTTGTTCCACGCGGAGATCGAACCTTCGCAGCTGCCACCGAAGATGTTTGATGCGTACACGATGTTGTCGCTCGAGACCGTGACGTCAACGGTGAACTGGCCGCTGCAGCTCGGATCCGTGTAGGTTATGAACGGCGTCGTCGCGCCTCTGTGAAAGGCCAAGACGTCGAGGCCGCCGGTGTTGGCAACGTAGAGGTTGCCGGCCTTGACGATCATGCCTTGGGGATTCGCCAATCCTGTGAGCTGTCCGCAAAGAACGAGCGGCGACGTGTTTCCGCCTTTGTAGATGTTGACGACGCCAAGGTTGAAGTCGGACATGTAGATCAGGGTGCCGGCGGCCGGACAGGCATTGAAGCCAACCTTGTTGTTCGGGTGGGTCCCAAACTGTTGCACTTTCAAGAGGGTACTCGGGGATACCGCTGCCGGGATGCGGCCGCTGTTCATCACGCTGTGATGGCCTTGCAGCGCGGAGCCTATCGGCGCGATCGCCGAGCCGCTGGAGCAACCAGCAAGCAGCGCTAATGCTGCCGCTGCGCTCAGCGCTTGGATTGGGGTGGGAATACGCATTTGGATTTCTCTCCTCGACTTTAAGTGAGTCACTAAAGTAGCGCCCTGGATAACCGCTTTATCGAGAAATCGCCATTGTTTTGCGAGCATCGTTGTAAATGCTTGCGGACGATGGCTGAGAAGCAACCTTCCCGAACGGTGAGGTACGCTTGGGCCTGGGTGCGCGTCGGCGGCTACGTAATCCTCCGAGAATAATGCTGCCCGAGTATATTTAGAACTTTATGCTTACCGCCGTGGAATACTACGTGCTAGACAGGTACTTTTGTCTCAATGAGGCATATGGCTCCCCAGCGAACGCGGTTTCAAATTCCGGGAAATGGAGTGCGCTGTGTCACAGTTTCTCGCTTTTGCCGTATCAGTTTTCGTCGCGTTCAGCCTAGCGAATGGATTTGGCTCAGGTTCGTCCCATCAGGTGCGACTTTTCATGCACCCCCCGCCCGCGGACGCAGATCCGGCAGGCGTAAGTGGCGGCGGTCCAGTGGGCAGCACGGTCGTTCACCCCACGCCGACCTCGCCTCCGCGACACGGCGCGGGATCGTAATAACAATGATCATCATCGCGCGCGTTAGCATTTACTCATGACAGGCAAACATCAAGCTCACCGTCTCGAACCGGATGCTAGACCCGATAGCATCACGGCTGCTATTCGGTTGTGGGCTGACGGCGATTTCGCCGCGTGTTTGCGCGAACTCGACGATATCGCATTCGACGCGCAGACTTCAGAGAGCGTGCTCGTCCGCGCGCGCGCGTTGCTGCGGCTCGATCGAATCGAAGCAGCAGAGACATGGCTGCACCTCACCGCATCGAAACACGCCACACACGACGCGCGCGCCACGTACCTCATGCTCGCAGGAAGCGCGGCCTCGCGCCTGAGCAAACCTGCGCTCGCACACGAATTGTTCGATGAAGCCGAACGGCTGCGCCCGCACAAAAGCGTTTGCGCGGAATTGGCATACTATCGCGCGCTCGAGCATTGGCAAGACGGCCGCAGCGACGAAGCGCGCGCGGTACTCGCACCGGCGCTGGATCCGGCCGAAGACATCATCTACGCACGCGCGCTGTCGCTCGTCGGTTGGACCTACGTGGCCGAGCAGCGTTATGCCGACGGCGCAAAAACATTCGGCGAGTCGCTCACCGTCCTGCGTCATTGCCGGAACAAAGACGCGCACCTCCACGCCACGCTCTTGCACGCATCCGCCATCGGCGTCGCCGAACTTGCGGCGGGCGATGCGCAGCGGCTTGCGGGCGAAGTCGAAGAGTTTCCGTGGACGACGGGCGAGCTTGAAGAACATTTTCAAACGCTTCGCCACATCGGATTGGCGTTCGCCCGCCGCGGTCAAGCGGAGCCCGCGTTCCTCCACTTCGTGCGCGCCGCCGATCTGGCGCCGCGCAGCGCGTGGGCCGTGCTCGCGTTCGCCGATTGCGCGGCAGCGGCGTCCACCATGGGCGAGCCGCACGGCGCGCGCGCGTTTCTCCAGTTCGCGTGCGCCTCAGCCGAGCACGTCAATTGGAATCTTGTGGAAGGCGAATCGCGTCTCGCACTATTGCAGTTGGCGCTCGCGCTTGCACGTTCGGGCAATGGGAGCCGGGCGCGACGCTTCGTGTTGCAGTTCGGCGAGAGCGCGAAATTCCGCGGCCTTAGCGCGTTGCGGGGAGATCCCCGCGCCGGCATCTACCGCAGGCATGTCGAAGCCGTTGTGGCGGGTGCGATGGGTGAGGCCGGCGCGGCAGATGCGCTTGCGAGCGTCAAGACCGACTGGGAATCCATCGGCTACGAATGGCGCGCGATGGAAGTCGAGCACGATCTTAAGACCATCGCGAAATTGACCACTGGCGAAGAGCCCGCTCTCCAAGCGCCGGTACTTCCGCAGCGCGGCCACGATCCACTCATGACCGACGAACAGCGGCGCCTCATGCGCCTCGTGCTGGAGGGCCGGTCGCGCAAAGAAATCGCCACGCATCTGAAACTCAGCATCAACACGGTGCGCAACTATCTTAGTGTGCTCTATCGGCTCTTCGGAGTTTCTACTCGCTCCGAGCTTATCGTGCGCTGCATAAAGGACGAGCGCGTCCTCGAGTCCATCGCCCGCTGAGGCGTTTTCCCCGGTAACCGCAGCATGTTCTCCGCCGACGCCAAGGATGAGATCGCGCGCGCGCGCTTCGAGCGCGAGTGCTGTCCTGCGGTGTTCTTGCGCTCGCTCGCCGGCTTTTCGGCCAGAATCGGGGCCGCGTCCCATGGACGACATCCCGTACTAGGGCAAGCATCGCTTGCCCATGGGAAATTGCCCGTACTAGGGCAAGCATCGCTTGCCCATGGGAAATCGCCCGTACTAGGGCAAGCATCGCTTGCCCATCGGTCGCTCATCGTCCGCACCGAGCGCGGCGCGATCGCGCGCGCGGCGCTCAAGGCGGCGAAAACCGTGGGGATCATCGCGCACGCGACGCACGTGGCCGGCACGCGCTTTCACGACGGCAACATCGTCACCGTGACTTGCGATGCGCCGCTCTCCACGCGATTGAATCCGCCCGCCCGCAGTTGCTGCCGTCGCGCGTGGCTTCGCGGCGCGTTCTTGGCGTGCGGATCGGTATCGGATCCGGCGCGCGGCTATCACCTCGAGTTGTACTGCCGCGACGACGCCGCAGCGCGCGCGCTCACGCAAGGGTTGACCGACTTACGCATCGATGCGGGCATAACGCGGCGCCGTCACCGCGCGCTCGTGTACGTCAAGGGCGTGCAGGCCGTGGCCGACTTGCTCGCACAAATGGGCGCGACGAATGCCGTTCTGATCCTCGACGATCTGCGCGCGCGGCGCGAGACGAAAAATGTCATCCGGCGCGCCGTGAACGCCGAGACCGCGAATGCGGCGCGGGCCGGCGCCGCGAGCGCGCGTCAGCGCGAAGCAGCCGTCGCGCTTTTGGGAAAAGCAGGATTGAAGATGCTCACGCCGCCGATTCGCGAAGCGGCGCGGCTGCGCGTAGCGCATCCCGATCTCACGCTTGCGGAACTAGCCAAGCGGACGAAGCCGGCCGTGACAAAAGCCACGATGGGCTATCGTCTGCGCGCGCTGGAACGCCTTGCCGGCAGCGGCAAGCGGAGTATGCGCAAGTAATAGAAGGACGTTCTCGCCGACTAAAGTCGGCGAGGCTACGGCTGAGGTCGCGGGTTGTTGCAGGTTCGGGCGTGGCCGCGCGGGTAAAATCGAGGAGACGCACGCTTCGCACCTTTTGGAGGTTCGCACACGTGGCTTTCCGCATCGCCATCAACGGCTTTGGCCGCATCGGCCGCCAGGCTTTCCGCGCCATCATGGAACGGCAAAAAGACATCGAAGTGGTGGCCGTCAACGATCTCGGGGACGCCAAGACCGCGACACACCTCTTCAAATACGATTCCACCTACGGTAGGTATCCCGGAACCGTCACGCACACAGCAGACTCGTTCACGGTGGACGGCACCACGATCAAGCTCGTGCAGGAGCGCGATCCGGCAAAGCTGCCGTGGAAAGCGCTCGGCGTGGACCTCGTCATCGAGTCCACCGGCTTCTTCACCGATGCGACAAAAGCCAAAGCGCATATCGACGCCGGCGCAAAACGCGTGATCATCTCCGCCCCTGCAAAGAACGAAGACATCACAATCGTGCTTGGTGTGAACGACGACAAGTTCGACCCCGCCAAGCACTTCATCATCTCAAACGCGTCGTGCACCACCAACGGTTTGGCGCCGCCCACCAAAGTGCTGCTCGATGAGCTGGGCATCGTCAAAGGCACGATGACCACCATCCACTCGTACACAAACGACCAGCGCCTGCTCGACTTTCCGCACGAGGACTTGCGTCGCGCGCGCGCGGCGGCTCTGAACATCATCCCCACCACCACCGGCGCGGCCAAGGCCATCTATCTCGTGATTCCCGAGATGAAGGGCAAGCTCGACGGCTTCTCGCTGCGCGTGCCGTCGCCCACCGTCTCCGTCATCGATCTCGTGGTGGAGACCGAGAAGTCCACCACCAAGGACGACGTCAACGCGATGATGCGCAAGTGGTCGGAAACCCCGCGCATGAACGGCATCCTCGGCGTCACCGACGAGCCGCTCGTCTCGACCGACTTCCGCGGCGACTCTCGCTCGTCCATCGTCGACATGCTCTCCACCCTGGTCGTCGGCGGCAATCTCGTGAAAGTGATCGCCTGGTACGACAACGAGTGGGGCTACTCGTGTCGCTTGGCCGATCTCGCGGCATTTGTTTTGAAGAAATCCGCGTGAGCTGAAGTGAGCGAACGTCGCTTAGCGGACGCCGATGTGCGCGGCAAACGCGTGCTGGTCCGCGAAGATCTCAATGTTCCGCTGGACGGCGGCCACATCACCGATGACACGCGCATCCTTGCAGCCGCGCCCACGCTGCGCGGTTTGAGCGACCGCGGGGCCAAGGTGATCGTGCTGTCGCACCTCGGCCGGCCCGACGGCAAGGTCGTCGAGGGGTTGAGCCTCGCGCCCGTTGCCTCTCGTCTCGGCGACATCTTGGACTTGCGGGTGAAGCTCGCCACGGATTGTGTCGGCCCAGCGGCCGAATCGGCCATCGACGCGATGAACGACGGCGACGTGCTGATGCTCGAAAACGTGCGCTTTCATAAGGAAGAGGAAGCAAACGATCCGGGCTTTGCCAAGCAGCTTGCGGCGCTCGGCGACCTGTACGTGAACGACGCGTTCGGCACCGCGCACCGGGCGCACGCGTCCACGGCGGGCATCGCGGCCTACATTCCATCGTACATGGGTCCGCTCATGGCCCGCGAACTCGACGTGCTCGATTCCATCCTCGCCGATCCGCACCGGCCGTTCGTCGCCGTTCTCGGCGGGGCCAAGGTGGCCGACAAGATCGCGGTGATCGAGCGGCTGCTGGAACTGTGCGATCAGATCGTCGTCGGCGGCGGAATGGCGAACACGCTGTTGGCCGCCGAGGGCATCGACGTTGGCAAATCGTTGCGCGATGCCGACCTCGGTCCCGCCGGCGCGGTGCTCGCGAAGCTCAAGACCGGACATGTGAAGGCGCATCTGCATTTGCCGAGCGACGCCGTCGTCGCGGTAGAACTGAAGGAAGGCGTCGACACGCATTTCGCCGAGGTGAGCAAGGTCGCGCCCGACGAGATGATCCTCGACATCGGTCCGACGACCGCGGAGCACTATCGCGGCATCATCTTGCACGCGAAAACGGTGCTGTGGAACGGCCCCATGGGCGTCTTCGAAAACGATGCGTTCGCAGCCGGGACCGAAGCCGTCGGTCAGGCGATCGTGGACTCGGGAGCCATGTCGGTGGTGGGCGGCGGCGATTCTGCCGCGGCGGCGCATCAACTCGGGTTCGCGGCGAAGATGACGCACATCTCCACGGGCGGCGGCGCCACACTAGAATATATCGAAGGACGCGACTTGCCGGGCGTCACGGCGCTGCGCAACTCCGCGCAGTAGTGAGCGCGCGCCGGCCGCTCTTCGCGGCCAACTGGAAGATGTACAAGACGCCGTCGCAGGCGCGCGACTACCTACACGCGTTCGCGCCGGCGGCCGCGACTCTTAGCCAGCGCGCGGACATCGTGTTGTGCGTGCCGTTCATCGACCTCGAAGCAGTGGCCGACGCGTTGGCGGGCAGCCCGGTGGCGTTCGGCGCGCAGGATTGCTACTGGCAGGCAGAGGGCGCGTTCACCGGCGAGATCAGCGCTGCCATGCTCAAGGCGATGCGCTGCGGCTATTGCATCGTCGGACATTCGGAACGGCGCCAGCATTTCGGCGAGACCGACGAGACGGTCGCCAAGAAAGTTTCGGCGTTGCTCGCGGTCGGGGTCACGCCGATCGTCTGCGTCGGCGAATCGCTCGACGAACACAAAGCCGGCCTCACCTTACAGCGCGTCATGCAGCAAGTGAACGATGGGCTGGGGCATCTCGAAGACGATGAGCGCGCGGCGCTCGTGGTGGCGTACGAACCGATCTGGGCCATAGGAACGGGCATGACCGATTCACCGGACAACGCCAACCGCACGATTTCACTCATCCGGCAATCCGCCGGCGGCCTCGCTGACGCGCGCGTGGTGTACGGCGGATCTATGAAGGCCGACAACGCGACGCTTTGTTGCGCGCAGCCCGACATCGATGGCGGATTGATCGGCTCCGCCAGCCTCGACCCTGCCGGATTCCTCACCCTCATCAGCAACGGCCTGGGCAATGCCTGACAAGGTATTAGGGCAAACCGTACTAGGGCAAGCATCGCTTGCCCATCCCGCGCAAGCCCCCGTACTAGGGCAAGCATCGCTTGCCCATCCAAAATCCGATCCCGTACTAGGGCAAGCATCGCTTGCCCATCCCCACGTCGTCCTTTGCATACTCGACGGCTTCGGCTGCTCCAAGGAACTGCGCGGCAACGCGATCGCCGCCGCCGGCATGCCTCGCTGGCACGCCCTCGCCAAAAATAATCCCTACACGGAAATCCGCGCCGCCGAAGAGAGCGTCGGGTTGCCGGTGGCGCAGCAGGGCAACAGCGAAGTCGGCCATTTGAATCTCGGCGCCGGCCGTGTGGTGCTGCAGACCACAACGCGGATCGACGATGCCATCAATCGCGGTGTCTTTGCGAGCAACCCTGCACTCCAGCAATGCTTCGCGCATGTCAAGCGGACCGGCGGCGTGCTGCACTTGCTCGGCTTGGTCTCGCCCGGCGGCGTGCACTCGTCGATGAGACACCTCTTCGCGCTCATGGACGCCGCAAAAGAGGCGCGTGTGCCGGTGCGGATCGCGGCATTTTTAGACGGCCGCGACACGCCACCCCGAAGCGCCGGACCGTATCTCGCGGAAGTCGAAGCGAAATGCCGCGAAAATGGCAATGCCGCCATCTCGATGATCTGCGGGCGCTTCTATGCGATGGATCGCGACAAGCGCTGGGACCGCACCGAAAAAGCGTACGATGCGCTCGTGCGCGGCAAAGGTCTGACGGCAGATTCGGCGGCAGCCGGATTGGAAGCCGCCTACGCGCGCGGCGAGGACGACGAGTTCGTGCTACCTACAATGATTGGCAACCCAATCGTGGACGGCGATGCATGCCTCTTCTTCAACTTCCGTCCGGATCGTGCGCGGCAACTCACGCGCGCCTTCTCCGATCCGAGCTTCACAGAATTCCCCGTCGAACATTTCTCCGATTTCGTCTTCGCGATCATGACGCTGTACGATGCCACGTTCACCAATCCGGTCATGTTCGGCAAAATTCTGGAGCATCGCACGCTCGGCGAGATCGTAGCAGATGCCGGGCTCGCGCAACTCCGTCTGGCGGAGACGGAAAAATACGCGCACGTCACGTATTTCTTTAGCGGCGGCCGCGAGCAGCCGTTCCCAGGCGAAGAGCGCGTGCTCATTCCTTCCGCACGCGATGTCGGCACGTACGACAAGAAACCGGAAATGCGCGCGAGAGAAATAACAGAAGCCGCGCTCTCGGCGGTCAAGTCCGGCAAATTCGCGCTGATCGTGATGAACTACGCGAACCCCGATATGGTGGGCCACACTGGCAAATGGGGACCGATCATCGAGTCACTGCACGTCGTGGACAACTGCTTGGGACAACTCGAAGATGCGGTGCGCGCGGCCGGCGCCATCTTGATCGTGACCGCAGACCACGGCAACGCCGAAGAAAAGATCGACCTCGCGACCGGCACGGAATTGACCGCCCACACCATCAACCCGGTGCCGTTCGTAGTTGTCGGCGCGAAGGGTGTGACCAAACTCAAGTCCGGCGGCGCGCTTTGCGACGTGGCGCCGACGATCTTGGCGTTGATGGACCTGGCGCAACCGCCCGAGATGACCTGCCACTCGCTGCTTAGCTGAGCTCGCTAGGGGCTGAGCTCGTACACATAGCCGTGCCCTCACGGGCCGCCGGCGGCGACGCCACAGAGATTGCCGGCCGCATCTCGAATGAGGCTGCTCGCCGGGCTCGCGGGGTCACCGAGAGCAAAAGAGTGCGCGCGGTAAAGAATCCACCATGTATACCATCGCACCGAAGACCTCGCGTTTGGCCGTCCGGCCTAAATTAGCCCGCTTGTCCTAACCATGGCGTCCCGCGTCAGGGACCTTTTACTCGACGCTGCGCGCACGGAGTTTGGACGGCGATATGTTAAGCTCTCCGCTTCGCGGCCGTTGCGGATTTCGCCCGGGGGCGCGTTCGTTTTTGGCCCGTTAATTTATAGAGGAGAGAATTAATGCATATTACATCCTTACGTCCGGCGTTGACGACGGCGGCAATTGTCGCTTCGGCCGGGATTCTGGCGGGTGGACTCGCCCTTCGGCCGGCTTTTGCGGTTGGCGGCTCCGCTATTGTGGGTCCGTTCACCGTCACTCACTGCACTCAATCGGCGCCGTGTAAAGCCTACAGCAACGCCGGCACGGGTCCGGGTCTGCGCGGTATCAATACAAGTTCATCATCCGCTGGTTCGGGCCTGATCGGAACGGCGACCTTGAACGGCACGGGAGTAACGGGTCAGGGGAGCACGGGCCCCGGCGTGATTGGAACGTCTGCAAACGGCCTCGGCGTCGTCGGGGCTTCGACGTCGTCCATTGGTGTCTTGGGAAACTCGACTTCCCTCATTGGCGTCGAGGGTATATCCACCTCAAGCAACACGTCGAACGCCGGCGTCCAAGGAGAAAATAACTCCTCCACGATTGCCGTCCGCGCGAACGGTTTCGGCGGTCCGCTCTTTGTCGGGAACGGCTCCGGGGGCCTCGACGTTTTCACCGTCGATAACGGCGGCAACGTCGGCGTTGCGGGCAGTGAGACGGTTGTAGGAAATTCGGATGTAGACGCTTTGGACGCGGGCGGTATCGCTCCGAGCCGCGGCGTTGTCGGAGCTGGAAGCGTGGCTGGTATTGCCGGATTCGGCGAAGGGACGTTTGGAGCCGGCGTCGTCGGCTTCGGCAACGCGACCGATGCTGCCGCTCTTGTCGTTCAGGATCTCGCGGGCACAGGCGTCCTCGTCAACGGATTCGATAGCGGAAGCAACCTCAAATTTCAGGTCCAGGATAATGGAACTGTGTTCGCACACAGCTTCGTCAATGCGTTTGACACGGCCGGGCAAAAAGTTACCACCTACGCGACTATGTCGAGCACACCGAATGTTGAAGACTTTGGCGAAGCGCAGTTGACCGCTGGCCAGACCTACGTAAGCATCAAGCGCGCATTTGCCAGCGCGATCGATTCGCGGTATACGTACATGGTATTCATCACGCCGGAAGGCGACACGCGCGGCCTCTACGTTACGCAAAAAACGCCCGCCGGCTTTATCGTGCGGGAAAGTCAGGGCGGACGCTCGGAGGCGGCTTTTAGCTACCGCATCGTAGCGCAGCCGTTCAGGTCGACGACAGCCTCTATGATTCCCGGACGCGCGCCGTCGCACCAACTGCCACATCTGGCCACGCTACACCACGTTCCGAAATCAAAACAATAGGGATCATCGTTCCGGCCGACCATAAAGGTCGGCGCCACGAAGCGTCGCCGCAAGCCGGCGACGCTATGATGGCGTCGTGGACCAATGTCGTCGGCGACAACGAGGAGGATCCGCCCGATCCGCAGCCCATCAGAGTCAGCGCGATTGTGACGAACACGACGAGATTCTTCATTCTATGTGCTCCTTGAATGGATTCCTTGAACGTTAGAGTGGATCACCGGCGGCGTGGTGCAGCCCGGCGACTGCGAGATCGAGGCGAGCCTGTGCCGTCAACGTGGTCTCGCGGGCGGACGCGAGCACTGAAAGCGCGTCAAGCGTCTCCAACTCTATCCCTTTGCCCGCGCGCTCGCGCAGACGAGCGACGCGCAGGTTCTCCTGGGCTGATGTGAGCGCGAGTTCGGCCGTCCCGAGGTTGATCCGCGCGGCTTGCAGCGCGCGCCACGCGTTCGCAACGTCGCCTCGCGCCGTCAGCGATGCACGCTCGTAGCCGACTTGCGCCTTGTCGAATGCGGCGGTCGATTCCGCGACCTGCGCCGACCGAAGGCCTTGATACGAGCCGAGAATGTGAGCGACGCTCACGACCCCACAGACCGCTTGTCGCAGCTAGGCGATCAAGCGCGCGCAGAAAAAGGCGACTGCAGCCGCTATCCCGCCTATTAGCGTTGTTTGGAGCGCTGAGCGCGCCCAGGAAACACCGGTGAAATTACCTTTCACCGCACCGAAGATAAATAACGCCACCATGGTCACTCCGATTGAATACGGAAGCGCATGGCCGGCATCGGCAAATGCGACGTATGGCGCGAGCGGAAGAACGCCGCCCACGACATAGGAGCCGCCGATGCGCAGTGCACTCATCGGAGCTTCCATGGCGTTGGGCTTCTCAAGACCTAGCTCGAATCGCATCATGAACTCGATCCATCGCTCTTTGTCCGAGGTGATAGCGGTCGTTACCACCCTCAGTGCGTCACCCTGCACGCCATACGAGCGTATGATCGCTTCTATCTCTGCTCGTTCCTCATCCGGAACATCGTCTATTTCTTTGGCTTCGCGCCTGCGTTCGCTCGCATAATGTTCGACGTCGGAGCGCGCCGCAAGATATCCACCGAGCCCCATCGCGATGCCGCCCGCCGCAAGCTCTGCGACGCCGGCCGTGAGGACGATGTGCGACGCCGCGATCGCTCCGCTTATACCGGCCGCGAGAGCGAACGGTACGGTGAGCCCGTCGGACATGCCGATGACGATATCGCGCACCGTACTCGAAGCAGTGAAATGCTCCTCGATATGCGCTCGTCTGGGAATAGGCTGTCTCTTCATTATTATTGCGTGACGGTTTATGGGCGAGCGATGCTCGCCCTCCTACAAACCACGGAGGTAGACAAAAAAAATACGCCGCGAACTTTCGTTTGCGGCGTAAACGCGAGGATCAACTGTGTCTAGTTTTGGAAATCGGTTAGATCTTCAAGCCGCCGATTTCGTCTTGACCCGTGGTGCCAGACCGCGTGTCCGTCCACGAGCCGAACAGTGTGTTTCCTCTCCAGATGTCTCCCGTGTAGTCGCCCATGAATCCGCTGCCAAATCCGTCGTTGAACGGATTAGACGAGACGGTGGAGAGGCGCGCTCCCGCGGCGAACGAGACGCCGCCGTTGGCAGAAGTTGAGGCGAAGGCATCGTAGTTGATGTTTGAAGGATCGAGACGCCGGTCGAGCCACGTCGCGCCCACCGTGCCAGTCGAGCTTGTCGTGAGCCAGGGGAAGAACTCATCGTTCGGGGCTCCGGGCGCCACTCGCACGGGAGTGCTCCATGACGAGCCGCCGGACCCTGAGTGTGAGACGTAGACGATCAATCTCGTTCCGTTCCACTTGTACATGATGGTATACAGCCGGTTGGCAAAGTTCCCGCTCGAACGGTCGACGTCGACGGCTGGAACGTTGCTGACCCGCTCGCTCGTGTTGGGCAGGCAGCCGTAGAACGCTCCGCAGGAGTCCGGAGCGAGAGGAGCTTTTGCAATGAGGACCGGCGCCGACCAAGAAACGCCGCCATTTGTGGACTTCGCGAACATGATCATGGATGTGGTTCCGCCGCAGTCCCCGGTTGGGCCGGTGGCCGAGCAACGCATCCAGGTGACGTAGACGGTGCCGTCTTTTCCAATCGCGAGGTCGCTGAATTGGTCGACGACGGGATACACAGCGCTGTCGACCTTGACGTTGTGCCAGGTGCTACCGTGGTCCGTGGAGTGGCCCACGGCGATGATCGAGTTCGAAGACGGATCGAATTCCGTTGTCGAGATGTAGATGTCGTCTTTTCCTGGGCTCGTCGGCGTGTCGTCGATCTGCGTCCAGGGTTTGTCGACGAAAGTCCACGGAGAGATTCCAACGACCGCTTGCGCGGGCGCCGACCATGTCGTTCCATTGTTTGTCGACTTTTCGAACGCAATCACACTCCCAGACCCGATGGCGTCGATGGCGGTGATATAGGCGACGTGGTTCGTGTCATAACCCACGCCGGGATCGCCGTCGCCGCTGGCGCCGGAAAGCACGTTCATGCAGGTGTGGTTCCAGGTCGATCCGCCGTTGCTCGATGCATAGAAGCCTTCCACGGCTGAACAGTTGTAATCGTTGGCTCCGGAAAGCAAATGCATCGAGTTGTTCGGGTCTACGGTGATGGGTGTTTCGTTGGCGGGACTGCCACCGTTAGACGCTTGGACGTTGGGCGTCGTGCACGGCACGGGCGAACAATTTAAGTTGTCGGGAGACACTTGGGGCCGAATCGCATATGGAATCCGCAATTTTCCCGCACGAATGGCCTGCGCGATCAAAACGCTGCCGGATACCGGGCTGCGCATGTTGATCCTTGGAGCGTAGTTGACGTATCTGGCGTAGTTCGAGGTGCCCGCGATCTGTTGCAATGCGGTGGTCATCTGGAAGTCGTTGGCCGGCGCGGCTTGAAACTGCATCAAGCCCGTCAATGCCAAGGCGGCAATGATCATGTTGATTTCCTTCTGATCTCATAGCGAGGTGCTTGCTTCTCGGCATCCAGATTCTTCTAGAGCACCTCGAAACACTTTCCGGGCGGCCATCAAGTTTTGCCTGTCCCGGCTCAGGGGGTCTGGGGCGGGCGCGTTACCGGGATTTCCGAAGTTGGCAATCGCGACTGCCGACGAAATCCGGAGAGCTACGCCGGAAAACAATCGCGACTGTTTTTCATTCGCCGGGCCTGCTGGACGATTCAATACCAAATGCATACGTATGCAACGAAGCTAGGAACCGGCGACGTCAAGGCCAATTAGAAACGCCTGCTGCCTGCAGGTGCCACGATATGGAGCCACATCGATGCAAGAGCAAGACAACCCGGTCGGACAGATCATAGACGTGCTCGAGAGATAATAGCGCCAAGGGCCGGGGGCTTGCCTCATCCAATCTAACGCCCGTGAACCACCTTCGGACCGCCATGGCTGTCCTGTCGCTGGTCGTCGCAGGTTTCTGCTCCGCCGGTCTTAGTCACGTTTTGGTCTGGTCGCTCAGCGCCTTGGGCGCGATCGACGGGCCTTATCTCGCATACCGGCACGATGCGATGTTCGCCGCTGTCCTGACCGCCGCCGTCGCCGGCGGGATCATCGGAGTCGTCGCACTCGCCTGCGCTTTCACATCCGGCGTGCGCGGCAGCGAGGCGTGGCTCGCCGCTCTGCACCGCACGATCACCGCTATTGGTCCTCGGCGAGCTTTCGCCGTGGTCGCCAGCGTGCAGCTCGGCGCGATCATCGCTCTCGAAGCCGCCGAGCAAATCCTCCAATTCGGGCACTCGCTTGGGCCGGCGGCAGCACTAGGCGCGCCGCTCTTCGTTGGAATTCCGATCCACGCACTTTGCGCGCTGGCCATCGTTTGGCTGCTCTTCGCCGTCGCGCACGCGGTCGTTCGGGCAGAGTCGCGGATCCGCGGCCTGCTCTTGCCGACAGTCCGGCGACGCTCGCGCCCATCGCCCGCGGCCACGACGCTGCAACATTATCGCGCTTCAGGCTCGGCCGTCCGCCCTGCCCCGCTCGCACTTCGCTTCGCCAACCGGCCTCCACCGTCGATCGCAGCGTAAGCGGCCTGCCGCTTACGCTTATCGCGGACATTGCGTTTGATGTCGTGCTGAAACTGCCGACACGGACGCTATCTCGTGCATGATTTGGTGGAGAAGCGAAGTAGATGGTTAGGTTTTTGGAGGATCGGGGCGTCCGCATCGTTGGCGTCCTGTTCACATTGATGACGAGCATTTCGGCGTGTGTATGGGCGGTGGGATTCATGAAGCCGGAGCCTGCGCAGGCCATTCCGATGTTCGCGATCCGGACGGGTGCGTCGTGCGATCTATGTCATTCCACTTTTCCCGGCATGACGAACTACGGCATGATGGTCATGATGTCGAACTTCTCGATGCTGCCGCACGATGCGGCGCACAGCCCCGGCTTCACATCGCTGGTCTTCGCCGAAGAGTTCGATTCGCTGCCCGATGACGGCGTGCCGAAGCTCCACACCGATAATCTCGGCTTCTTATCGGGCGGCTTTGTAGGAAAAGATTTCACGTACTACGTCGAGCAGCACGTCGTCGACGGGGGCTTCATCGGCGGCACCGATCAGATGTGGATGGCGTACAATAATCTTTTCGGGGGCACCGGTTCGCTGCAGTTCGGCAAGTTCCACACGCCGTTCCCCTTCATGCCCGCGCACCGCATCACGCTATCCCCGTACGAAACCACGAGCAACACGGTGGGCGAGAACGACTTCAACGAGGACGACAGCCACTGGGGCGTCACGATGTCGAACATGCAAGGCACGCTCATGTACGGCCTCAGCGTCTTGGGCGGCAACGATCTCATCGGCAAGGGCGCATTCCAACTCACCGGCGATCACGATCACAGCGTCGACTTCAACTTGATGACCATGAGCGATGCGCCGCTGAATTACGGTCTTGGCCTGGTTCGCGGATTTTCTCCGCTGGCCGAAGGCGGCTTCGACCCGTTCAGCCGCGAGGCGTTATATCTGCAGTACCGGCCAAGCGGATTCCAAGGGCTGCAGTTCCAGGCTGTGGGTCAACTCGGTTACGATGAAAATCCCACGGGGATCGGTGTCGCCACACGCACGCGCGGCGGATTCCTCGAAGCGCAATATGAGTTGCCGCACAAGAACTTCATGGTGCTTCGCTGGGATACGCAAAATGGAGACGCGCCCGAAGCCGGCGCCACGCTCGACCTCATCCATCAGATCGAACCGAACACGAAGTTCACCATCGAGGGGCGCAAGTCGACCGCCGGCACCACGATGGGCATGGCGCTCGAATGGGCCGGGCCGTGGAGCAAGTCGCGTATCATCGCCACTCCGCACTTGGGCACGATGGCCGGCATGAACATGAGCGGCATGAGTGGGATGAGCGGCATGAGCATGGGCGGCGGAATGTCGCCGCTGGCTCATACGCTTGCGAACGGCGATGCGACCCGCGGCGCACTCTCGTTCACTGCGCATTCGTGCATGCAGTGTCACGGCGCCGGCGGTGCGGGCGGCGGCATCGGTCCGCGGCTCATCGGCGTGGCGACGTCGCTCCAGCCCGAGCAGATCTACGACTACGTCAAGCATCCGCGTGCGCCGATGCCTGACTTCAAACTCGGCGACGATGAGATCGCGGACCTTGTCGCGTATGTGGATTCGCTGACGCCGGGGCACGCGGTCGCCGCCGATATCGCCAAAGAACACCCGGCCGGCGGAATGGCAGGGATGTCGATGGGAATGGCGCCGCCGATGCGCCAACCCGATCAAACGCCGGTGAACGCAGGAACGCACGGCTACTTCCCAGGTGTGGAGGCCGGCGATCCGGTGAGCGGCGCGGCGCTCTTCGGCGCGAACTGCGCAAGCTGCCACGGCGCGGGAGGCGTGGGCGCCGACAGTCCGCGGCTCCAGGGTCTCGCGAAGACGGACAGTCCGAGTTATTTCGCATGGCAGATCAAGGCTCCGGCGCCGCCGATGCCGCGGATCAAACTCAGCGACAAACAAATCGCGGACTTAGCTGCATACCTCGAAGTGCTCGATACACAAAGCGCGCCCGTTGGAGCGGCGCTGCAGCCACACCCGTGATGTGAGGAACGCATGATCAATCGACGTGATGTCTTGAAGATGGGTGCGGCGGGCGCGTTCGGCGCTGCCATGGCAAAGGCGGGCATCGCGATGGCGGGCGTCACCGCGCCGCAGCAATATGCAGTAGCTTCCGGCGGCGGAGACTTAGACCGGCTGACCACCGCCGCGTTGCGCGCGTTGCCGGCACTGCGGCCTCCGCACGCCATCTCGCGAACCGGCCGCACGAAGACGTTCACGCTCACCTTGGCCACCGCCAACGCCGAACCGCTTCCCGGCCACTCCGTGCCGGTGCGTGCGGTCAACGGATTGTCGCCCGGACCAACGCTGCGCGCCACCGAAGGCGACGACGTTTCCGTAACCGTGATCAACCGCTTGACGATGGCGGCCACCATCCATTGGCATGGCGTGCCGGTTCCTTTTCTGATGGATGGCGCGGGCATGATCTCGCAACAAGCCATCGAGCCCGGCCAATCTTTCGTCTACCGCTTCACCGCGCCGCAAGCGGGAACGTATATGTACCACAGCCACTACAACGACTTGGAACTTCAAGCGGTGGCAGGCATGCTCGTGGTCGATCCGCAGACGTCCGGTCGCGAACCACGTTATGCTTCGGATGTGCCGATCTTCATCAGCTCCATGGAATGGGAGCAGACGAGAAACGTGGAGGCGCAAGCGGTGCTCGCGAACAGCATGCTGATGCCTTCGATGGCTTCGAACGCAGCGGCCGATCCGAAGCCCGACATGGGCGATGCGATGGATCGCATGGACATGGTGGAGTATTGGTGCTTCAACGGCAAGACTTTTCCCGCCACGAAACCCATCGAGGTCAAAACCGGCGATCTCGTGCGCGTGCGCTTCGCAAACTTGACGAACATGGCGCATCCCATCCATCTCCATGGCCACTGGTTCCGCTTCATCGCGCAAGACGGCAGTCCACTTGAACGGCCGGCCATCATGAACACCATTCCGGTTCAGCCCGGGCAGACCATCGACATCGACTTTCTAGCCAATAATCCAGGCGTGTGGCCGCTTCACTGTCATATCATCTCACACATGGTCGACAATCACGACGTGATGAGCGGGCTGATGACCGTCGTGCAATACGAGGGCTTCGGGCTCCCCGCGATGATGCAGGGGTAGCAGGGCAAGTGTACTAGGGCAAGCATCGCTTGCCCATTTCTGTATTTGTAGGAGGGCAGGTGTACTAGGGCAAGCATCGCTTGCCCGTTTCTGTATTTGTAGGAGGGCAGGTGTACTAGGGCAAGCATCGCTTGCCCCGTTTCTTGTAGGAGGGCAAGCATCGCTTGCCCATGGGTGAGCGCTGCTCACCCTAGTACTCAAAAACGAGGCCGATGATAAACATCGGCCCCACAGATCTCACAATTTAGCGTCGGGCGCCGGCTCGTTTCGATCGCGGCCGCCCCACCAAAGCAAGACGGCCACGATAACTAGAAACGATATGTTGAGAACGGCGGTGAAGTCGAGGCCGATGTGCTCGACTGCCATCAAAAGGTTGCCCGGCGGACGCGTGATCACATGTAGTAGCGAGAACGCCCATTCAACCACGATGCCGGCGATCACCATCGACGCATAGAATACGGCGACCATTCGCAGCGCGAGCGGCCAGCCATAGTATTTTCGATAGATGTCGACGAGCGGCAACACGATGAGATCGGCATAGAGGAAGGCGATGACGCCGCCGAACGTGCTGCCGCCACTCCACAGCACAGCCGCAAGCGGCACGTTGCCGATCGAGCAAACAAAGCTCAAGAATGCGATGACCGGTCCGATGAGCGCATTTTCGATGATCCGGACCGGGGCGGAGCCGGTGGTGATGAACAGATGCTGCCACCACGTCACGGGAACGGCGACCGCCAGAAAGCCGGCGATCAAGAACCCGAGGATGAGGTCTGTCCGCAGCATGGACCAGTCCATCGCGAAATAGTGCGCGACGTAGCGCCATCCCTCGCCCGATCGGAGTTTTTGCCAAAGGCTGTTGCCCGGTGCGAGCATTTCGCCGTGATCGTGCTGATGCGTCGACTCGGTTTCTACGTGCGTGCGGCCTGTTTCGGCCATGTCGGCCGGAATGAAAAATTTCGCTAGAATTGCAAAGATCGCGATCAGCACGATCCCGCCGATCCATTCAGCTATGACAAACGGCCAGCCCAGCAGCCGCCATAGAATGAAGCCGAGTTCGATGACCAGATTCGTAGAGGCGAACATGAAGACCATCGAGGTGGTGAAATTGGCGCCTCGTTTGAACAGCGATTTTGCAGTGGCGGCGGCGGCGTAGCTGCACGATGAACTTGCCGCGCCCATGACCGTCGCCAGCCCGAGTTCACGAAGGCCCGCGCGACCAAGGTGCTTGGCCATGCCTCCTTTGGGCACGTACGCCTGCACCATCGCCGACATCATAAAGCCGAAGAGCAAAGACCAAAGCACGGCCCAGAACATCGCAAACGATGCGTAGAGCCATTGGCCGATGAAGTGAACGATAGGCATCAAGCTATGTGTTGCATTCCACTGCGTCCGCTTTGCTCCATTCCGTTAACGGGTGACCGCATACAACGCAGCGTCGATGACGATGCCTCGCTTCCGCACGCTGCGCCGCATGATGCCCTCGAACGCATAGCCGGCCGTTTCCAGCACGCGCCGCGAGCGCGCGTTGCCCTCGAACGGTATGGCGAAGATGCGCGTCAGGCTATGATTCGCAAATGCGTAGTCCGTCACGGCCCGCAATGCGGCCGTGGCGAGGCCACGCCCCCAAACGGACTGGCCGAGCCAATAGCCGATCTCCGCCGAGCATCGATCGAAGTCGTCGAGGATTTCGAAGCCGATGCCGCCTACCGCGGCGCCGTCCAGCTCGATCGCGAAGTTCGTCTCCGGCTGGGTTTCGGACGCGAGCTTGAGCCACGCGTCGGCATCGGCGAGCGTGTACGGGTTCGGAAAACGATCGCGAAGATTCACGGCCACCTTCGGATTGTCGGCGTGGCGGGCGAGAACGTCGCGATCGGTTGACCGCCATGAGCGAACGCGACAGATGCCGCAATCTAGTTCCACAATTGACGAGGCGGATTCGCAACGCTGCCCCGATTGCCTTCGAATGCGTCCTCGCACACGCAGCGCCGTTGCACCCTGAGCGCGAACCGAACGTGGCGCGAATAACGTTATCGCAGGGGCGAATGGTCGATTGTCAAATTTTCTCGATGCTCTTATGAATTCGGAGGTCCCGACCGTCAATGAAGTTCCTCGGATCTCGCTTCGTCATCGCCGCCGCCGCGCTGTTGCTCGCGGCACCGGGCGCATCCTCGCGAATCGCCGCGGCTCCCGCACCGAGCGGGGCCGGCATTCCCAGCTTCGACGGTGCCGTGGGCTGGCTCAACAGCAAGCCGTTGACCGCGGCGGACCTGCATGGCAAAGTCGTGCTCGTCGACTTTTGGGAATACACGTGCATCAATTGTCTTCGCACGCTGCCGTACATGAAGACATGGTACGATCGCTACCACGACGACGGATTGGTCATCGTGGGAGTACACACGCCTGAATTCGGATTCTCCGGAGACACGAAGAACGTCACCGCTGCGGTTGCACGGCTCGGAATAAAATGGCCGGTTGCATTGGACGATGGATACGTGATCTGGAAGCGCTACCAAAACGATGCGTGGCCGAAAGAGTACCTTTACGACCAGCAGGGCAATCTTGTCGAAAGCCAAGCCGGTGAGGGCAATTACCAGTCGACCGAGGCGAAGATCCAATCGTTGCTCAAGGCGGCGACGCCGAGTCTCAAGTTTCCATCGGTGATGGCGCTCCTGCCGCAAGACAGCTACGACAAACCAGGGGCTGTCTGTTATCCGCAGACTGCGGAAACGTACGTCGGGCCGTGGCATGGTCAGATGATCGCAAATGCCGGCGCGCTGAACAGCGGGCCCGGCGACACGAACTACGTTGACAGCGGCACCAATCACAGCGACGGGAGTGTCTATCTACAGGGGTACTGGCACGCCGGTCCGCAGGGTCAGGCCATGATCTCGGGCGGCAACGACAGCGCGCTCAGCCTGCACTATCATGCCATCCAAGTAGTCGCGGTCATGAAGCCGGAGACCGGTGATTCGGTCCGGGTAAACGTCACGCAAGACGGCAAGCCCATCGCTCGCGAAGACGCGGGGAGCGACATAAAGTACGATTCGAGCGGCATGTCATACGTGACCGTCGGTGCGGCGCGCGCTTTCGAATTGCTCGCGAACGCAAAATTCGGGCAGCACGATCTGCGCTTGCTTCCGCAGCGATTCGGGGCCGGCATCTACAGCTTCGCGTTCGAGTCGTGCGAGGTGCCCCGCTGATCCCGTAGGAGGGCAAATGTAGTAGGGCAAGCATCGCTTGCCCCGTCAATCCCGTAGGAGGGCAAGCATCGCTTGCCCATCGCAAAAAAATGGGTGAGCGTTGCTCACCCTCCCACACCAAAGAATTTGGGCGAGCGATGCTCGCCTACTACATAAGTCGGGCAAATAGGAGTGGGGCAAGCGATGCTTGCCCCACTCCGTTGTCGGGGGGTAGGTGTTAGAACGCGCCGACTCCGTTCGGCGTGCCGTTTCCGGTGGGTCCGTCATATCCGACTTTGCCGGTGCACTCGTATGTGCCACCGCAGGAGCCGTTGCTTCCGGATGTCACGTCGAACAGGTTGGCTGTATGGGTGTAGCCGCGCTTCGCATAATGCACGGTAGCCGAATTGCCCGCAAGCGCGTAGACGCTGGCGATGATCGGCGTCGCGACACTGGTGCCGCCGAAGATGTAGAAGCCTGGAGAAATGCCGAACGAGTCGTAAACGACCACGCCCGTGTTCGGGTCAGCAACCGCAGCAACGTCAGCTTCCATGCGCTTGGAGCACAACGGATCGTGCTGCCATGCCGGCTTGCTGAACACGGTGCTGCAACCGCTGCCGGCGCCGCCCCAAACGGTTTCAGTCCAGCCGCGCGTTCCGCCGCCCACTGTGAGGTGCGTTCCGCCGACTGCCGTCACGTGCGGAGAGCTAGCCGGGAACAGCACGCCGAAGCCGCCATCGCCGGAAGCTGCCGTGATCATGTGACCTGGGTGGTTGTAGTGCGAGTTGAATGACGAGCCGCCGGACTCGCCGCCCGCGTAACTGTTGCTGATCGCATTCGCGTGCAGGATCGCGGCTTCGTCAACAGACAGCGCCAGGTTGTTGAACGAATTGTCGTTGCCCTCGACGAGGATGATCTTGCAGGTCGGGCAGATGGCCGAAACCATGTCGACATCGAGCGACTCTTCTTCGGCCCATCCGACGTTGGAGGTCGGGAGCGGAGAGGTTTGGCCGTTTTGGTTGACCTTCTTGAAGCAATGGTTGGACGTGGTGCACGCGGGCAAACCGTAGTGCGAACGATACACGCCCAGATCGGCTTCTGCATTCGGATCGTCATACGCGTCGACGATCGCGACTGTCTGCGCTGACGGCGGAGCGGCCGGCAGTTTGTAGGCTGAGATCAGATCCGTCGGGCCATAGCCGCTGAAGTCGGGGTTGATTTGGCCAAACCCGTTGAGCCGCACGAGAGCCATGCAGCTCGCGTGGCCAGACAGCGCCTGAGCGCAAACTTCGCCCGAACCATCCGGACGGAGCGCGCCTGCGTACAGAGCGTGACTCGATACCTGATGTGTCGACGCAGGATTGTTCATCGCACCGGTATTCGGCGCGACGCCGCTCATACCGTGACTGCAGCCCGCCAACAGCGCGGCGAACGCAATGCCGAACACGGGCCGGAAAATTGCCCTCATTAGTGTGATTCCTCCTCAGAATAAAAGGTGACCGACGATGCGCGCATCCTGCTTAGAGTATGATCGCAATGATGCATCGAGTTGGTCCTGTTACGGCTTCACCAACTGCTCGCCCACTCATGCGGAAATAATCCCCACGTTGATAGGACTTGCGACTCATACGAAGCGGTCTGATTTTCAATTTAAAGGTTAGTTGATCTCTGTCATATAGAAGTGCCGTTCAGTTATCAACTATCAGTTATCAGCTTTTCATATAAACCGATTCTGCTATGGGCAAGCGATGCTTGCCCTCCTACAAAACCGGCTAAGCGTGCGGAACTCTTGCTTTCACAGCCCATGCGCGAGCGATAAGCAGAATCGATCCGTTTCGAGAAACCGGCAGAGTGGATCGCAAACGATCGCGCAATAGCTCGCGGCGTTCGGTCGAGAGCGACGCGGTGTGCTGCTGTGCCGGGGCTTTGCCGGTCAGAAATGGATTCCAATAGTCATCGAAATCCTTGAACACTGTGGGCGCATCGATGGCGCGCACCTCGACGTCGTGCAAACCCGCGCTCCGAAATAATTCGGCAAGCGGTTCGGGCTTGCAGATGGCAAACTGTGGGTCGATATCGGAATCTTGCGAGCCCGGATCGAGCGCTTCGACCGTTTCCCAAAAATGCGTCAGCATTTGCATCTTGCCACCGAAGTCCCATACATACGCTCCCACGATGCCGCCGGGCTTCACGACCCGCATCATCTCGGCGACCGCGCGCGGCTGATCGGGCATCGCGCTCAGGCAAAGTCCGGCCACTGCCACGTCGTAGGTGGCATCGGCGCAGGTGAACGCTTGCCCGTCGGCTACCGCAAACGTCGCGCGCGAATCGTTCGTTCGTTCACGTGCATAGTCGATGTACGTTTCCGAAATGTCGAAGCC
>DATCBN010000075.1 GCA_036511855.1 Candidatus Eremiobacteraceae bacterium
ATTTCCGCAGGAGTGCCGACTGTTCGCGCTCCGACGCAATACGAAAGGAAATTCGGCGTGATCGCTTCCGGCAAAGCTGCGTTAGCCGGCTTGGGGGTGCTCAATCCGGACGCCAGGCAGCATGACAATGCGAGCGCGATCGATACGGGGAGAATATTGATCATGACTTTTCGACTCCACCTATTGTACGGCGCACGGAAATGTTGTGCTGCCAGATCGGTTGCGTTTGCCGCCTGAACGCCGCGGTATTCGTGAGACACGAACGATAATCCGCGAGAGCTCGTGGCCTACTACAACAAAAACGTGCAATCCCTTACGCGGTAAGGGATTGCGTTGTTGACTTCTTGCGTGGGCTTGAAATTCGGGCTAGACAGGACTTCCTCAGGCCCTTCGTGTCGATACAGTAGTCGTGATAATCTTCCTGGAATTCTGAATTGATTGGAAATATACTGTTGCTGTTCTTTCGAACACAGCTCATCATGGCATGCCAACCGGCGTCCAAGTAAGCACCGCGGTCGCGATCAAGCCTATTGATCCAAGGACAAGGACTCATTTTTGCCCGGACGGGAACATTTTGGGCTTGGCCAAGCCTCTATACGACAGGTTGGATCACCGAAAGAGATGGTTGATGGCACGTTGGGCGACGCCTGAGACGATAGCCGGTGCGATGCGCGGCGACGCGGATGCTGTAGAGCGGCTCATCGCCGCCGTTTGGCCGCATTGTTATCGCCTGGCGGCTTCCGTGATCGGCGATCGCGATCTCGCGCAGGACGCGGCTCAGGAATCGTGCGTCGCCGTCTATAGAAAGATCCGATCCGTGCGGGATGCCGGGGCCTTCGATGTATGGCTCTACCGAGTGGTGATGCGGGAGTCCACGCGCGTTCGACGCCGATCGGCAAAACCGGCCAAGGCTCTCATTGGTGAGCCTACCGACATGGACTCGACGTCGACTGTCGATGTCTGGCGCGCGCTTGGCGATCTTTCGCCCGAGCTGCGAGACGTCGTGGTCTTGTTCTATTTCGATGATCTCAGGAGCGTCGACATCGCGGCGATCTTGGGTGTCGCCCACACGACCGTTCGAACGCGACTCGCACGTGCGCGGACTCAATTACGCAGTCTGCTCGATGACGATGGTGACGAACCCCTTGCAAATGCGCGGGAGGTACAAAAGCATGCGTTCTGAGTTCGTTGAACGCGGAAGATCCGCGCGTGCGCAGCTCCCGGTCCCGGACCTTTCGATCGGACTTATTCGGCGCCGCGCGGCTGACGCGAAAAGGCATCATGGCGTCGTGTTCGCGCTGTCCGTCGTCGTCGCTCTCTCGGTCCTTGGTGTGGGTGCTGCATACGGCCAAAAAGTCTATCTGGGCGTGCGCCTGTGGCTGTCCGGCGGAAAAGCAGCGGTCGCGGTCAGTGCTTTTGCAATGGTGCGTCAACCGATGGCCTCGGACGTGCGCGATGCGGTATCGCACGCGGCGTTCCCGGTAATCTTTCCCGTCGGACTCCCACCGGGCACCCGTCTCAACATGATGATGTACTCTCCGGCCGACCACCCGACAAGCATCACGATCACCTACGGCGGCACTTTGCCGACGTCGGCGCGTTTCGGGTTTTCCGTGTTCGACTCCGCGACTGTGAATACGGACGACTACACGTTGCCGGGCGGTTCAGCGCGGCCGAAGTTCGGCGACGTCTATCAATGGCGAGTCGGCTCGGAGACAGTTATCGTTCCGAAGGCGCACATCTCCGTTGACGCCGTGAACCGGATCAAGGCCGGGATGTTCAAGGTGTCAGCGACCCACAGCCTCGCGTTGACCGAGACGATCGCTCGCAAGGTTTGGCTGCAGCCTGGAGCGTTGACGCTCGCGGCAGTCGCTGAGCACGACGCACCCGATGGCCGAGGGGTGGTTCTGGATCAACAGCATATTGGCTGGATCCCGGGGCTTGCCAAGCGAGGCCAGCCCATGATCGACTCTCGCACGGTCTTCCTCAGGAAGATCCCCACGGTGAACGGCGAGCCGGATTACACCAAAGCTACGTTGAGTTGGCCGAAACACATCGTCATTTCGGCAGCTGGCGTGCGCGCGATCAATGCGGTGCTGCGTCAGACGCGAGTTCGCAACGACTGCATCTGCGGTGTGCTCTTCGATCAAACGCAGGCGACGGCGTACTCGGTAAGGATAATCTCTTTGTCGATGTTGCACGAGACGAAATCCTATGTTGTCGACGCGAAGACGTTTGCGGTCGCGCCCGCGCCGTGAACATCGGTCGCGCGGGGAGACTAAACCAGCGGGTGATACGTGGACGAACTGATGAGGCCAATTGTTGCGAGGCGTTTCCGCATTCACGACGCGTCGACAGCAAAGGTTTGTGGAAATCAAAAACGACGCCTAAAACAGCGCAATCCCTTACACAGTAGGGGATTGCGCGATTGCCTTCTTGCGGGGGCGTGATTTGAACACGCGACCTTCGGGTTATGCTTGCTACTTCGGCTTTCGCCGCTCCGCCGGTTAGGACGGATTCGTAGTCTGGACTTTCCCTTCACCCGCTCGTATCAAGCGGGTGCCTGCCATCAAGTCTCTACACCTTTCCCACCGGAATCCGACGGGACTTGGCTCGGGATTACCCTGCTAACGGCTTCCCCGAATTTGACAGGTGTTCCCACAAGAATTACTTCCTGTGGAGCCCATGCAGCAATCGAGTTCCAGGCATCACGGTAAGCAGACGACCGAGGTCTTCGTTGATGCCGCTACTTGATTCTGCGGTGTTTGAGCCCGACGAGCTACCGGACTGCTCCACCCCGCGTCCCATAGGTACGGCGCAATGACGCAACGTACCTCCCGCGACGTGAGTGATAAGAGCGACAACATCGACATTAGTCACGACGTTGATTTGCGGTCGTGGATCGTCGCATTGCCCAAACCAGAACTGCACGTGCATCTCGAAGGGACGATGTTGCCACAGACGTATGCGAGGATCGCACGCCGCAACGGTCTCGACATCGTCGACGATCCCGACACACTGTACCGACATAGCGATTTTAATTCGTTCTTGCGCAGTTTTCTCACAATGGTCGGCGCACTCAAGACTCCGCAAGATTTCGCAGAAGTGACCTCTGAGTATCTCACGCTCGCTGCAAAGGACGGCATACGCCACGTGGAGCTCTTCGTCTCGCCGGCTACGCAACGCAAGTTCGTACCGGATCTCGATTACGTCGCAGTGATTCGCGCGATCAACAACGCGGCAATACAAGCGCAACGCGACTCCGGCATCTCGACGCTTCTCCTCATCGACATGGTGCGCAACCTCGGCGAAGACGAAGCAATGCTGGATGTCGCGCTCGCGCACAACTGCCGCGACCTCGGCGTTGTCGGCATCGGCCTAGGCGGGGACGAAGCTCGATTCCCGGCGCGAGATTTTCAAAACGCATTCAAGAAAGCAGAAGAGCTCGGCTTGCGCCGCACCGCGCACGCCGGAGAAGCCGCAGGTCCGCAGAGCATCATCGACGCCGTCGAGTTGCTTCACGCCGAGCGCATCGGTCACGGCGTCGCCGCTCGAGCTAGCGAAGATGTTCAAAAACTTCTGCGCGAAAGAAACGTCACGCTCGATGCGTGCCTCACCAGCAACGAATTCACCGGCGCGGTAGAAGAAGCCAACAACCACCCACTCAAGGAATGGCTTGCCGCAAACGTATCGGTGAGCCTGAGCTCCGATGACCCGGCATTCTTCAAAGCATCGGTGAGCGACGAATACATGAAGGCTGCAATGCTCGGCCTCGATCGCAAACAACTGGCGGCGATCGCAAGAAATGGTTTCGCCGCCTCATTTGCAGGCGGCGAAAGGATCCGGGCGTGGTGCGACGAGTTAGACGACTACGTCGCGCGAACGGGCTTACCCGCCAGTTGAACTCGGCGCAACTCGATAGGCGGCGATTTTTCCGTCGCCGTCGAGCTTGATCATCACGGTCCAGGTGCCTTTGTCGAATTTGGCTTTGAAGTCATATTCCGACTTAAGCGAATCCGTACCCGACGGCGTCAGACCGTCGTAACTCCCAAGCGCGTGCATCTTGTCTGAGAGATCGCCGAGTTGCGCGCGCGTGACGGTGGGCACAAGCGCTGCGTTCATGTTGGCGGTGAGACCCGCCATGTCGTCGTTGTAGACTGCTTTGGTCGCATCGTCCGCGAGTTTTTGTGCGCGGTCGGCGGCCGGTCCCGATGAACATCCGGCGAGCACCACGGCCAGCAGCGCGGCGAGTATAACGCGTCGACTCTTCATGCCCTGTGCCTCCCTACGCGCGGCGGGCACTAGCCCGCCGCCTGCGTTGTACGTCAGATCGTTCCCCAGCCGTACGAGACGACGGCTACGGTTTGCGGACTAGAGACGCCCGGTTTCTGCGGTGCGGTGGCGACTCTGGCCGATGTCGAATAGTTGGGCGAACCAACCGTGCTCGATTTCATCATCGCGAGTTGATGGTTCTGCGCGGTGATCATGTCGTGTTGCGTGGCGACTTCTTTCTTCAGTTCAGATATAGCGACCTGAAGATTTGAGTTGGCTTTCTTCTCAGATGAGTAAGCGGCCTGAGCGTCGTTGCGTTGTGCGGCAAGCGAAGCTTGCGCTTGTGCATCCTGGGCGTACTTCTCATGGACTTGGCGATTGTGATTGACGATGAGCAGCGTCGCAGCTGCCGCGCCGATCAGAATGTTGCGCGTGCTCGCGGCTCCGTCGGCCTTGACCGCGCCGGACGGGGTGAACCCGACAAGCAACGAGGCGGCCAACACTGCGGCAATGGTTTTCTTCATAGTAGTCATGGGTGAGTTACCTCCATGTGTATCAACGTCATTGATATACCCGGCGTTGCCTGCGTGTAATCTCATTGGGCCGCGGCCCCAATAGGCGTGAGGGCGGTCACCGCTGTTCCGCCGTGCGGTCAAGCCCTGCTGACGCCGACCGTATGCTTTGGCACATGGCCGAGGATAATCGCACCTATCTCCTAAAGTTAGGCAAGGCTAATTCGCACCGCCATCTATAACACAGGGACGCAGCATGTCGCATTCCGCCTTGAAATCGGCCCCGGCCGCGCAGCCGGACGAGCACGAAGTTAGCCCAAACGTCGAGATGTATTTGAAGTCGATCGTGCGGCTGTTCGACGGCGTCGAACCCGTGCCGACATCCGCCATCGCGCAGGAGCTCGCGGTCTCCGCCGCTTCGGCCTCGGCTATGCTCAAACGGCTCGACGCCGAGGGTTACGTGACGCACGAAGGACGCCACGGCGTCACGCCAACCACAACAGGTGCACTGATCGGCGCGCTCACTTTGCGCCGCCAGCGATTGGCCGAGCGTCTCCTCGTCGATCATCTCGGCGTCGCGTGGGAATCGGCCAGCGCCGAAGCATGCCGCCTCGAACACGCGATCTCACCCATGGTCGAACGCCGGCTCGCGACGTTTCTTAACGAGCCCACCACATGTCCGCACGGTCACCCGATCCCGCGCGAAGACGGATCGCTCTGGCATCACGAAGCGGCCATGAATCTCATCGACATGCCGCTCAACGTGCCGACCGCGGTACTTGAAGTCCAACACGACGTGCCCGAATTATTGCGCTTCCTCGGCGAGATCGGGGTGCGGCCCGGTGTTGTCGTCTCGTTGAAGAAGCTCGAACGCGTGGTCGGCCTCGCCACCATCGATGTCGCCGGCACGCAACACACCGTCAGCGTGCCGCTCGCAAGCGACGTGCTCGTCAGGCAACCTTCAGCGGCGAAGAGCCGGAAGTAGGGTCGCTCATGCCGTTCGCCGCGCGGCGGATCGCCGTTGCTCTTGCGTCCGTCGCGGTAATCGCCGCGATTATCTGCCGGCCTACGCCGGCGTGGGCCGCCCAAGCTCCAACCGGCGACGTGTCGCCGGCCGTCGTCACCGCGGCCGAGGCACAAGCGCAAACAGACTTTGCGTTGCTGCCGAACCTGCCGCCGTTGACCGCCGGCAAGCTCAAAACATTTCATCTCATCGCGGAAGTCAAGCCGTGGACGGTCGCACCCGGCATCGTGGTGCAGGCGTGGACGTACAACGGCACCGTCCCCGGCCCCACGATTCACGTGCGCGCCGGCGATCGCGTGCGCGTCATCCTGACCAACCACTTGCAAGAGCCGACGACCATCCATTGGCACGGTCTCGAAGTGGCGCCGGACATGGACGGCGTACCGGGCTTCAGCCAAGATGCGGTGCAGCCGGGCCAGACGTTTACATACGAATTCACGGCCAACGATCCGGGAACGTACATCTACCACACGCACTACGACGACTTAAATCAGTTGGATCGCGGGCTCTACGGCGCGGTGGTCGTGGACGAGAAAACGCCGCAGCCCTACGACCGCGACTACTTGATGCTCTTGTCCTCGTGGCGCGTGTTCAGCAGCTCGGAGAACTTCTTCAGCATCAACGGCAAGAGCTATCCGCTCACAAAGCCGTACATCGTGCGCAGCGGTGACCGCGTGCGGATCCGCGAGATCAACATCAGCGGTACCGAATTTCACACGATGCACATCCACGGGCACAAATTCACGATCGTGGATGTCGACGGCCAGCCGGTGCCGTTGGCGGCCCGGCAGAAGATGGTGACGCTCACGATCGGCCCCGGCGAGACGCGCGACATCGCGTTCAACGCCGACGCGCAGCCGGGCACGTGGATGGTGCACTGTCACGTGCTCGACCACATGATGAACGGCGGCCAAGGCCCCGGCGGATTGATCACCGCCATCCAATACGCGAACGCTCCCGACCGATTCTCATCGCTCGGGCCGGCCGACACCATGGTGATGGCGCCGGGCGGCGGCGGCGAAGGCGAAGGCAGTGCGCCGTCGGGTCCGCCGCTCGGGCTCACCGCGACGCTCATACTCGGCACGATCGCCGGACTTACGATCTTTTTCGGATTGCCGTTCGCGGCCATGAAGCGCATCTCAAAACGTGGGATAGCGTTTCTCAACGCGATCGCGATCGGCGTGCTCTACTTCTTGCTTTTCGACATCTTGCGGCAGGCCGGCGAACCGGTCACAAACGCGTTGCACGCCGTTCAACAAGGCGCGCCGACGTCGACGTTCGCCGGCATCACCGCTGTCTATCTCGGCGGGCTGCTGGTGGGCCTTGTTGGCTTGGTGTTCTTGACGAGTTGGCTCATCCGGCGCGCTAAGTCATCGGGACCCGACGGCGGCATCAGTCCGATCGCGCTTGCCACAGCCATCGCCATCGGCATCGGCTCGCACAATTTCAGCGAGGGGCTCGCGATCGGACAGTCGGCGGCGACGGGCGCCGTACAGCTCGCCGCGCTGCTCATCATCGGTTTCGGATTGCACAACATGACCGAAGGGTTCGGGATAGCGGCACCCCTGGCAGGCACGGGCGCCGCGAGTCTCGGTGCGCTGGTCCGGCTCGGCTTGATCGGCGGGGCGCCGACTTTTCTCGGCACGCTCGTCGGTTATCACTTCGTCTCGCCCATTCTTTCAGTCGTATTTCTCACACTCGCCGCCGGAGCGATCATCTACGTCATCGGCGAGATGACCAAAGTGGGCGGCAGGGTGGGGCATCAGGAATTTGCGACGATCGGAATTTTCGTAGGTTTTGCCGCGGGCTTCGGCACCGATCTGATTCTTAGCTCGGCGGGCGCGTAAGCGATGGCCGACAAGACCTACGATCTTCACAGCGTGAAGGTCTACGAATGCGCCGCCGAAGGAGCGCCGCTGCGCACCGACCGCGATGCGGTCGACCTCATCGGCAAGCTTTTCGAGACCCACTCGAACTTGGTCGTGCTTCCCACCGGGCGGCTCGGCGATGATTTCTTCGAGCTAAAAACGGGCATTGCCGGCGAGTTCATCCAAATTTTCGGCATCTACGGGTTGCGCGTCGCGATCGTCGGCGACATCTCGCGACACGTGGCAGAGAGCGAACTCTTGCGAGACTGCGTGCAAAAATCCAACAGCGGCGATCAAGTCTGGTTCTTACCGAGCCTTGACGAACTCGACGAACGGCTCGCAGGGCTAGAGCAGCCTTAGTCCTCCGGGGGTGCCGCTCTCGCCAAGTCCGATATGCTCTTGACCACATTTGCGTCGGCGAGCGTGGTCGTGTCGCCGAGCGGCCGGTTTTCCATGACATCGCGCAGCAGCCGGCGCATGATCTTTCCCGAGCGCGTCTTTGGAAGATCGGGCGTGAACGTGATGTACTTCGGCTTTGCGAACGCGCCGATCTTCATGGCCACGTGTTTGCGCAGTGCGTCGGCCTCGGCAGGCGAACCGATGCCGCCGCCCTTAAGCGTGATGAACGCGGCCACGGCCTCGCCCGTGATGTCGTCCTTTTTGGAGACCACCGCCGCTTCCGCCACATCGGGATGATCGACAAAGGCGCTCTCAACTTCGGTGGTTGAAATGCGGTGGCCGGAGACGTTCATGACGTCGTCCACGCGGCCGAGCAGCCAGTAGTAACCCTCCTCGTCGCGCTTGCAGCCGTCGGCTGGGAAATAGAATCCTTGCTCGGAGAATTTGCTCCAATACGTTTTGATGTAGCGATCGTGATCGTTCCATAGCGTGCGGAGCATCGCGGGCCACGGCTTGGTGATGACGATGTACCCGCCGCCTCCCAGCGGCGCGGATTCGCCCTGTTCGTTCACGACGTCCGCGAAAACGCCCGGATATGGAAATGTCGCAGATCCCGGTTTTGTCGTGGTCAGTCCCGGCAGTGGAGAGATCAGGATCATTCCGGTTTCTGTTTGCCACCATGTGTCCACGACCGGACACCGGTCGGCGCCGATGAAGTGGTGATACCAGATCCACGCCTCCGGATTGATCGGCTCGCCGACCGATCCCAGCAACCGCAATGAAGACATGTTATGGCGCTGCGGAAATTCCGGCCCCCACTTCATGAACGTGCGGATCGCCGTAGGCGCGGTGTAGAGAATCGTCACTTTGTATTTCGCGATCACCGCCCAAAACCGGTCTTTGTCCGGGTAATCGGGCGTACCCTCGAAGAGCACGCTCGTGGTGCGATTGGCCAATGGACCGTACACGATGTACGAATGACCGGTCACCCAACCGATATCGGCCGTGCACCAGAAGATATCCGAATCTTCGCGAATGTCGAAGATGGACTTGTGCGTGGAGGCGACGCCGGTGAGATAGCCGCCGGTGGTGTGCACGATGCCTTTGGGCTTCGCCGTGGTGCCGCTCGAATACAGCACATAGAGCACGTCTTCGGCCGCCATGTGCTCGGGCGGGCATACCGCACTTTGACGAGGCACGACGTCGTGATACCAGACGTCACGGCCGTCGACCCAGCCGACCGGGTCGCCGACGCGCTTCAAGACGATGACCTTTTCGACGCTCGGCGCTTCCGCGAGCGCATCGTCGACGATCTGCTTCAGCGCGATCTTGCCGCCGCGGCGCCAGCCGAAATCCTGTGTGATGACCGCCTTGCACTTGCCGTCGTGGATGCGATCGCGCAGACTGTCGGCCGAGAATCCGCCGAACACGACCGAGTGGATGGCGCCGATGCGCGCGCAGGCGAGCAACGCGACCGGCAACTCGGGCACCATGCCCATGTAGATCGCGACCCGGTCGCCGCGCTTCACGTCGAGTTCCTTCAGCGCGTTTGCGAGCCGGCACGTCTCGTCGAGCAAGTCGGAGTACGTGATGCGCCGGTCGTCTCCGGGTTCGCCCTCCCAGAAGTACGCCACCTGATCGCCATGGCCGTCGCGCACGTGACGGTCGAGACAATTGAATGATGCGTTGATCGTGCCGCCGTCAAACCAACGAGCGCTTTTTTGCTTCTCATCCCACTCCATGACCGACGACCACGGCGAGAACCACTCGAGCCGGCGCGCTTCAACCTCCCAATACGACTCGGGCTCCTCGGCCGCTTGTTCGTAGATGACGGGGTCGTTGCGAAAGGCCTTCGCCGCGAACTCCTTCGGCGGTGGGAAAGTGCGTTTTTCAGCAAACAGCGCTTCGATAGCGTCGGGATTACGATCGGGCATGTCGCCTCCATGTGCGAGGTCACCTGGGTTGTAGGCGTTTAGCCGGGGTCAGTTGGTTTTCTTGCCACGCGTACCGCTTCGAAGAAGGAGCGGGGTAGCCGCGCCTAATTTGCGCGACATGGAGGTATGCCATACATGCCTACGAGACGTTCGTTTCTTGCCGCAACCGCCGCTATAGTAGCGGTCGACTTCATGTCCACCGATTCCGCGGCCGGCTCGTCCGGCGCATCGCCTGCTCCGGCGGCCACGCCAAAACCGCCGCCCAGCCCGTCTGCCACGGCGCGCAGCCTGGCAAAACACTTGCAGACATCGCTCCCGGAAGCGAAACTCGATGATGCGCTCACCGAAAAGATCGCCGGCGACATCGACGGCTATCTCGACCTCGGCAAAGCGTTTCGCGCCAAGAAGTTGCGCAACAGCGACGAGCCGGATTCGATGTTCTCGGCGGTGGAGGGCTTGACGAAGTGAGCGACGCCAATCTTGCATTCTCCAGCATCGCAGAGCTGGGCACCATGTTGCGCGCGAAGACGATCTCGTCGGTCGAGCTCGCGAAATTTTATCTGGCGCGGTTAGAGAAGTTCGGTCCAAAGCTCAACAGCGTGGTGACGCTCTTGCATGAGCGCGCCCTCGCCGAGGCCGCAAGCGCCGACAGCGAACTCGCGGCCGGCACCGATCACGGTCCTTTGCACGGCATCCCCTACGGCGTGAAGGATCTCATCGCTGCCAAAGGCGGCCCCACCACGTGGGGCGCAGCGCCGTTCAAAACGCAAGTCTTCGATTACGACGCCACGGTCGTCACGCGGCTGCGTTCGGCCGGCGCCGTTCTGCTCGGCAAGCTTGCGATGATCGAACTCGCGGGCGGCATGGGATACAATCAAGCCAACGCGGCGTTCACCGGTCCGTGCAAGACTCCGTGGAACACCGATTGCTGGAGCGGCGGATCGTCGAGCGGTTCCGGTTCCAGCGTGAGCGCCGGTCTCGTGCCTTTTGCCATCGGCTCGGAGACCGACGGTTCTATCACCAACCCTTCGTCGTATTGCGGCGTCACCGGACTTCGCCCCACCTATGGCCGCGTGAGCCGCCACGGCGCGATGGCGCTTTCCTGGACGATGGACAAGCTTGGCCCGCTGTGCCGCAATGCGGCGGATGCGGAGTTGGTCCTTGCTGCGATCGAGGGTCACGACCCGCTCGATGCGACATCGCTTTCGGGCGAGACGTCGTCTCAGTTGCAAATGGTGAGGCGATTCGAAGGTTCGACGCTGCGCTACGCAACGGTCAAGGGCGCCGCCGATAAAGTGCAGCCAGAAGTGCGCAAGAATTATCACGCCGCGCTTGCGGCGATCAGCGGTACTGCGACGGTGAAAGAAGTGACGCTGCCCGACTTTCCGTATGACGACATGGTCGGGGTCATCATCGCGGCCGAGGGCGGCGCAGCATTTCGTGAGATCATCTCCGACGGTCGCGTGCGCATGTTGTCATCCCCCGAGGGCCAGCGCGGCGGCTACTCCTATTTCACAGCCGCGGCGGTGGACTACGTCGACGCGATGCGGCTGCGCGCGCCGATGCGCCATGCGTTTGCCAAGATCTTCGAAGACGTCGACGTGCTCGTCTCGCCGACGTTCTCCACGGTGGCTCCGCCGGTCTCAATGACATTCGACAAGGTATATCCGGGTTTCACCGACGGCCCGTTCATCACGGCATGCAACCTCGTCGGCATCCCGGCGGTCGCGGCGCCATCGGGCTTCGGGCTACAGGGCATGCCGACAAGCGTGATGTTCGTCGGCCCAGCGCTGGGCGAGAGCGTGGTGTTGCGCGCCGCAAAAGAGCTGCAGATGAAGACGGACGCGCACACGAAGCATCCCCCGATGGCGCTCGTGTAGCGCGAATTCGCTGTCGTGGAACGCCGGGCGCTCGCGTTGGCTCTGGCCGTGCTCGTGCTCGGCGCGTGCTCTCGGGCGAAAGAGGGCGCGCTCGTTCACATTGGCCAGCCGTCGCTGCCGAAAAGCGATATGACCTCCATGACCTTTAGCCGCCTAGGCTGCTACGGGACTTGCCCCGTTTACACGTTGACTTTCTCGCGCGGCGATGCTGCGATGTACGATGGCCGGTTCTTCGTCGATAAAATCGGAAAATATAGCGGCGAGATCGATTTTGATCTCGTCGCAGCTTGGCTAGACTCGCAAAACGTGGACGACTATGCGGGCGAATACGGAAACAATGTGACAGACGCTGAACCTCTCACGCTGACAATAACACGAGCAAATCGAAATGTTGTCATCAAGTCAAGTGATACCGGGTCGCTGCCAATTCGTGTTCGCGGTGTGATTGCAGCTATCGACGGCTTTGCCAATGATGTCCGTTGGAAGCCTGCAGGCGCCATCGATTCGTACCTTGGTTATTTTCTGAACGACAACGCCCCGGGCGAACTTTATGCCTTGTATATGATTCCGGGCCATGCTGCAGCTGACGCAATTGGATACTCTCACCTCACTCCTGGGGTTAAGTGCAAAGCCGATGCGTTTGCCAACGACCAATCGGAAATAAGTCTCCACCTAGCCGGTTCGCGTGTCATCGCGCGGGAGAAATCCTACTACAGGGACGTAGGCGAGTCCGGTTTGGAGGTTCCGACTGAGGTCGCAAGCGAGCCGGGGGGTCTTAGCATTGGCATCGGAGCGCAAAAGCGATCATACCGTCGTGTGACATGGCGCGAATATCTATCAGAAGACAACGCAATGTACAGGCGTTGTCACCCGGAGAAATAGGGAACGGGCATTTACGGTGCGAGCAGGCGCGCGGCAAGCTGGCCACGCGAGCGCACGCCGAGTTTGCGATAGATCGAAGAGAGGTGCTTCTCAACCAGCTTCACGCTGACGAAGAGCGTGGCGGCAACTTCACGATTGGAGCGCCCGCTCGCGACGAGGCGTGCTATTTCCAGCGCGCGCCCGTTCAGCAACCTGCTTACTCCGTCGTCGCCGCTCACCTGCGGCGAGTGCGGTTCGACATGGCCGATGCGCTCGCGAATGGTGCGCGCGGCCGCAGCATCCCCAGCCTCGTCGAGCGCAAGCGACTCGAAATACGGCCAGCTGATGGCAGCAAATCCGGCAGCCGCGCGGTTTGCGGCGGCGCTCGCATCCTCGGACTTGCCAAAGCGCCTAGCGAGCATCGCGGCCGCGAGATCGGCGGCTGCCGCCGGAGCAGCACCTTTTGCAGCATCGCGGCTCGCGAGCACAAGGACGGCATCGATATCAGAAGCATCGCACAACTGCGCCGCGACGATGATCAACGGAAAGGTGCCGAGCGAAAGCGTTGCGGCGGACGCTGCCGCGAGCGCCCTTCGCAGGAGAACTCGAGCGGGCTCGCTCTCGCCGCGGCCGACGAGAATCAACGCATAGATCGCGACGAGCGGGCCGAAGAGCTGCACCCTCCCGGTATCGAAAGCCATGTCGATAGTGGCTCGATCGGGCTCGTCGGCGAGAAGCGCTGCGTCTCCGGTCGCGGAGCCAACCCAAAGCGCGACGAACCATGCGCGATACCAACTCACCTTGGTTTCGCCCACAAGCGTGAGCGCGCGCAAATACATCGCTCTGGCTTCCGCGTACTCTCCGGCGAAGGTCCGCTCGATGGCGTTCGACAGCAGTGTGTCCGCGAGAAGCATCGAAGTCGACTTGAACGTCACGCATGCATCGAGCCCTGCGGACAGACACCGGCGCGCAGAAGCGGAATCGCCGACTATCAGAGCCGCCGTGCCCGCTTCGCCGACGGCATCGTTGAACGGTCCAAGAAGCGCGCGCTCTTTACGCGTGGTGCAAAGTCGGTCCACCGCAATCCGTAAACGTTCGCGATCGCCTTGAAATGCGCTCGCGACACATGTGGCGCCCCAGAACGGAATCGCCAGCTCGGGATCGTCGGCCAAGCGGCCCTCGTCAACGGAGTGAAGGATCGCGAGCGTCTGATCGACCTGACCGTCATCGATGAGATAGGCACCATACGAAATGCGCGCGAGATCGGCGACTCGGGCGTCGCCGCACGCGACAACGACCTTGAGCGCCTCGGTCCAAAACGCGAGCGCGTCTGGAGCCCGGCCGTCGTTGTACAGGGCGCCGCACATATTCCGCGTGAGCCGGAATATGTATGACGGATCGTCGCGAGTGTCGCGGAAGAAGTCCCATGCGAGCGCATAATGTTCGATCGCACGATCCATGAGTCCGGCGCGGTAGTAGCTGGTTCCGATCTTCTCGTTCACGCGGGCCGCATCGCGTCCGGCCGGATCGAGCAGCGCGAGCGTCCGCTCGTATGCGGCGATCGCACCGCCGTGCTCGAACAGTTTGAGCGCGACATCGCCTGCCCGCTCGCCATATTGCAACGCCTTTGCGCGATCGCCCGATGCCCACCAGTGATAAGCAAGATCATCGACGGCGTTTTCGTTGTGCGACGCTTCGAGCGCAACCGCGATCCGCTCGTGAAGCGGGCGCCGCTGAGCGGCGAGCAGATCGTCGTACACGGCCTCGCGCGTGAGCGCATGTCTGAATCGGAAAACTCGCGGTTCGTCGGTCTCTTCAACCAGCTGACAACGGCGAGCCTGCTGCAACGTGGGCAACAGCGCGTCGAATGTCGATCCAAGCGTTTCCGCCAGCAAGTCGCAATCGAAACGGCGGCCGATCACCGCGGCCTGAGTGAGAATCTGGCGATCCCGAGCATCGAGCGGCTCGATGCGCTGCAATATGGCGGCGCGCACCGTGGTGGGCAGCGAACTCCCGAGACGGCCCGCAAAATCGCGATCCACAGTGCCCTTGAGGAGCTCCTCGGTGAAGAAGGGGTTGCCTTCGCCGACGCGCGCGATGTCGCGGCGGGTTTGACGTGTGACGTTTGCCGCCAGGCCATCGAGCGCCGCATCGATGAGCTCGCCAGACTCACGCGCGGAAAGGGCTGCAAGTTCGAGGCGCCTCACCGCGCGATTTCGCAGCAGAGATCCCAATGGGATGAAGAGCGGATGGTCGGCGTGGAGTTCGTCGCTTCGATAGGTCACGACGAGCAGTATGCGCCGATTCGCAAGCGATTCGCTCAACAGCGCGAGCACGGCCGCAGTCCCGAGATCGGCCCAGTGGAAATCTTCGATGATGCCGATCAACGCGTGCTTGTCGGCGGCCGCGAGTATGCCGTCGACAAGCATTTCGTGCTGAGCGTGTTGCGAGACGGCAGGCTTTATCTCCGCAGATTCGGGTGAGAACGTCTCGAGCAGGTCGAGCAGCGGCCCGTATGGGCGGCTTCCGAAAGCCCGGCATTGGGCGATCGCGATGCGGCCGCGAGCGGCATGCGTGCCGTCGAGAAACTCGCGAACCAATCGCGATTTGCCGACTCCTGCGTCCCCGGCCACGAGCGCGATGCCGCCGTGCGCCTTCGCCGCTTCTCGTCGCAGGTCGACGAGAAACTGCAGCTCACGCTGCCGTCCGATAAACCGGCGGCAGAAGATCGGTGTCGAGATCACGTAGGCTCCGCGAGATGGTTCCGCTTGAGACGCTATTGCGGCTCCGCTCTCCAATTTCGTCGCGCCCATGAACCTGACCCCCGATCGCCGAGCCTACTCGATCACGCGCACGATCCCGTTGTTGCCGGGGTCGGTTATCCATAGATAGCCTGACGGTCCGGTGACGATATCCGAGTCCGCTGGGCCGAGAATCGGATATTCGGTGATGTTTCCGTGCGTCGATATTTTTCCGAGGCGACCCGAGCCGAACTCGATGAACCAGACCGCGCCGTTCGCAGAAGTGATCACGCCCGGATTCGATCCTGGCGTGATGCCGGCCGAAAACTCTTTGACGTTACCGCTCGGCGTGATTCGCCCGATCTGGCCGAGGCCGAATTCGGTGAACCACACATTGCCATCGGCGCCTGCGGTGATGTCGACGAGGTTCGCGGCTTGCGATATTCCGGCCGAGTATTCGGTGATGACGCCGCTCGGTGTGATCTTGCCGACTTTGTTTGAGAACTCTTCAGTGAACCATATGTTCCCGTCCGGACCGGTCGCGATGTCGTGGACGGCGGGATCGCCCGGCGTAAGTCCGTTGGTGAACAGCGTGACCACGCCCGATGTCGTGATTCGGCCGATCGCGTTGGTGCTGGGAGATCGAAACGTGAACCACAAGTTGCCGTCCGCGCCGGCGGCTATGTCGAACGGACCATAGGCTTCGTTGCCGGTCGCATAGTCTTTGAAACCACCGCGGGTGTTGATGCGGCCAATTCTATCGCCCGCTTCAGTGAACCATAGATTGCCATCGGAACCCTCGACGATGTTGTTGGGGTTGGTACCTGGAGGCAATGTCGAAAACTCTTTGACGGTTCCCGACGCGTTGATGTGCCCGATCTGGTTCGTGCCCGGTTGCGTGAACCACGTGCCGCCCGGACCCTTCGCGATGCCGCGCAGCGAGCTGTTGGGGGTGATCCCCGCAAAAAATTCGGTACTCGTGGGATTCTGGCTCGATGGGCTGAGATGTGCTTCGCCGGGTGCGGGCATAGTATGGCTTGCCGGTTGTGAGTGCGGAAGCGGGGCGATGGCGCCGGAGTTCGCCGAACACGCCGCGACGACGGTCGTCGAAAGCAGTGCGGCGAGTGCGACGAGGTGACGTCGGATCGATGTGTCGGATCGCATAGAAAGAGCCCTCCCTTGTTGACGGCGGTAATTCGCGTTTGAAAAGCGCGGGCCGGAGTCATGGAACTCCGATCCCAAGCAGAGCGTACGACAATCGAAAGCGCGCCAGGAGTAGGGATATCCCTACATTTCATCGCGGCCGGCGGTGACGCCGGCGGAGGGCGGCGCAGGCATCCGCACCCGCCGGTCAAAGTCTCGGGTAGGACAAGTCCGGCAATCCTGAAAGGTCTCCCATGCGGTTCGTCGCCTCAACCCTCATAGCAACTTTGCTCTGGTCGGCGGTGGCCGGGGCCATCCACGCTCCTGCTCGTGCGATGAGCACCGCCGCGGAGATCGCGCTCGGCAAACAGCAAGACGCCGAGATCGACTCTCAAAGCGTCATCTCCACGGACCCGTTCCTCACACATTGGGTTCAAAGCACCGGCGCGAACCTCGCGAAATACCGGGCGCGCACCGACATCGATTATCAATTTGAAATCATCGATTCCAACGAGATCAACTCGTTCGCGATAGCCGGCGGCTTCATCCACGTCGACATGGGCCTCTTGAATTTCGTCTCGTCCGACGACGAACTGGCAGCCGTGCTCGGCCACGAGATGGGTCACGTCGAGCGCCGGCACGTGGTCACGCTGAATCAAAAAGGCAATCTTCTCAGCATTCTCGTCGGTGTGCTTTCGGTGCTCTCGCCGATCGGCTACTTCTTGGGCGGCTACGGGGGCGATCTCGCGTTTTACAAATTCTCTCGTCAAGACGAACTGCAGGCCGACCAATACGGTCTGCTCTTGATGTCGCGCGCGGGTTACGATCCACAGTCCACCGCCGACGTGCTTTCAAAACTCGGTGGGCTGGAAGGCGACGCCGACACCGACAAGTATTTCGAGGATCACCCGGGTGCGAAAGATCGCGTATCGCACGTGCTCGGATATCCCGAGCTCAGCAAGACCAACGAGCCGCAGCTAACGGCGCAAGCGCTGCACGATTCGGATGAAGGCCGGTTTTCGTATTCGTTGACCAAGTTCGACCGCGCCTTGGCGCTCTCGCCAAGCGATTCGGCAGCGGCCGGCGGAAAAGCATCGGTTTTGACGGCGCTCAAGCGCGATGGCACCGGTGCCGCGCCCGATCCCCGAGTACTCTCGCAATTGGTGGGACTTCCGGGCGATCCGGAGATCGCGGCGGCCGCCGCGAATCTTGGCGCGGCCATCACGGTGAACGCCGCCAACATGGCGCTTGCCAAGGATCGCACCTCGTCCGCCGGACACGAGATCGAAGATTTCGTCAGGCAACTCAACGCGCTGTCGGGCTCGGTGCCCAATCTCGGCGATCCAAAGGTCAAAGGAAATAATCTTAGCAAAGCGATCGACGGGCTCAATCGCCTCAATCGCGACGTCAACGGCACCATCGATCAAACGTCCGATGTCATCAGCACGGCGCCCGGATTGCTTCACGATGTCAGCGACACGCTCGGCGATCTAGCCGGGCCGTTGCGCGACGGTCAACTCACAGAGAAGACCCGCACGCTGCTTCCGCAATATCCTTCGGCGACGGCTGCGCTTGCGTCGGCGTCGGACCAGCTCGTCGGCGCGGTCGACGACGCGCGCGGTGCGGTTTCCACCGCAGGCGATGCGGTCCAGCCGCTCGCCGACTATCTCGCGGTACTCAACAAGTTCGTGACGACCGGCGGCGACATCGCGAGCAAAGACATGCCGGCGGTGCAGGCTTCGTTGGACAAAGCGCTTGCCGCATGGGAAAACTCCAAAGCCATGGCCGACGACGCATCGAACGTGATGTATGCGGCGCAGGCGCGGCAATTGTCGGCGCGGCTCGACCTATTGGATTTGTACTCGTCGCCGCAACGTTACGATGCCTACGCCAAAGCGCTCACATTCCGCTTCGGCGACGTGGCGCTGCCGAGTTACGCCGACGCGCAGGCGCAGAAGGTTTCGCCAGGCGAGCTCGGCATGGCATCGTGGCTCTCGTATGAGACGAAGACGCCGGTGGCCGCGTTGCTCAAACAAGCGCAGGCCGGCGGCGTATCGTGCGCCGATCTCGCCGTGCAACGTCATCTGTTCGTGGAGTCGCTCGAGATCGCCGAAGGGTTGCTGCTGCAGAACTATATCGACGAGCCGCAGAAGACCTGATCGCAAGCGCTCATCAATTGATCGCCAAGGGAACGCGCACGGTGACTTCCGCGCCGCCCGACGGCGAGTTCGCAAGCGCGATGGTTCCGCCGGCCTGCTCGACGATGGCCCGCGCGATCGCGAGGCCCAGACCGCTGCCGCCGCGTCCGCGTGCCGGATTCTCTCGCCAGAATCTGCTCGTGGCTCGCTCAAGTCCGATTTGCGAGAAGCCCGGACCGTCGTCGCGGACGCGAAGTATGGCGGCGGTGCCGTTGCGTTCGGCCGATATATTGACGTTGCCGCCGGCCGGCGCGAACTTCACCGCGTTGTCGAGCAGCACGACCGGCACGCGCGAAAGCGACTCGGGGTCGGCGAAAACGGTGAGGTCGGGCTGCACCCACGAGCTGAGGCGGACTCCTTTGGCATCGGCAACCGACTGAAGGCGGTCGGCGGCCTCGCGCGTGGACGCGGAGAAATCGACTAACGCGGGCTTCGATACGCCGCCCTCATCGGCGCGCGCCACGACGAGCAGATCGCCGATTAGCGATTCCAAGCGGTCCGTTTCGTTGGCGATGGCTTGCAAGGCGTGTTTGTACTCCGCGCCATCGCGCGGCTTGCGCAATGCCAGGTCGGCTTCGGCCCGGATGACCGAAAGCGGCGCCCGCAATTCGTGCGACGCATCCGCGGTGAAGCGGCGTTGCCGTTCGAACGCCGCCTGAAGGCGGTCGAGCATCCGGTCGAACGTTGCGCACAGGAGGCCGAGCTCATCGTCGCCTTTCGGCGCGTTTAGGCGGCGAGTGAGATCGGATGCTTCGATGTCGGACGCGATGTTGGCCATGGCGGTGAGCGGCGCCAAGCCGCGCCGCGTGATCATCCCGCCGGCTAACGCCGCAAGCGCGACGATGACCGGAATGGCGACGGCGAATGCGATGACGGCGGGTCTGTCGATGTCTTCGATCGCATCGTCGGCGCGCCAGGCGACCGCGGCACCGCTCACCACCCCGTCGCGAACAAACGGCGCGATGGCCACGCGAATCCGATCCCAGCCGGGTTCGGCGGGCGTGAGCGTCACGAGCCGCGATGACGTTCTATCGCCGCGTGCGAGCGCACGGACTTCGATGGGAACCGCGGCGGCGCTTGAGATGAGGATCTTTCCGTCGGATTGGATGAGCGCACCGTCGAGTTTCACGCCGATGATCCGCGCGAACTGACGTTGATCGTTCGCATCGAGATTCGCACCCTGCGCCGCGTCGTCCGTGATGGACGCCGCCGCTTGCGCAGCCGAACGCAACCGCTGATCCACCAGCACCTTGAACGCGCGATCGAGCAAGACGACGGAAACCACGGCGAACACGACGAGCCCGATAACCAGCGCCGACGCGTATGCGAGCGTGAGTCTGGAGCGAAGGCCCCTAGCCTTCATCGCGTTTGTCAGGCGGTCCAAAACGATAACCGGCGCCGCGAACGGTATGGATGAGCGCGGGCTCGCCTGCGGCGCCGAGCTTGGTGCGCAAGCGGCGCATGTAAACTTCTATCAGATTCGAAGTGGTCTCGCGATCGCGTTCCCAGAGCGCGTTCTCGAGCATCGGCCGTGTGACGAGAAGTCCCGCGTTGCGCATGAGATACTCGAGGAAGGCGGTCTCACGCGCGGTGAGGGTCACGTCGCGCTCGCCTCGCTTCACCCGTCGCGAGCCCAAATCCATGGTCAGGTCGTCGACGCATAGCTCGTTGTTCACCGGGATGGGTTCGCGCCGCGTGACCGATCTCAATCGCGCCTCGAGTTCGCGGAAGACAAACGGTTTGCGCAGGTAGTCGTCGGCGCCGCAGTCGAGGCCGGTGACCGTATCTTCGACCGTGTCGCGCGCCGTCAGCATGAGGATCGGCGTGTGGACGTCGGCGGCCCGCAGCGCCCGCGCGACCGAAAAGCCGTCTTTGAGCGGAAGCATGACGTCGAGGACGATCACGTCGTACGCGCCGCCGCGCGCCGCAAGCTCGCCTGCTTCTCCGTCCCCTTCGATATCAACGACGTGACCGCTCTCAGCCAATCCGCGGCGCACGACGTCGGCGAGTTGCGCATCGTCTTCGACGACAAGGATCTTCATTCGGCGCTCCGTTTGTCATGCATCATGGTCGTCTCAACGTACCGCTTTGGCATGAACGCGGAATGAACGGGGGTCAATCCGCCGCGATCGGCGAGGCGTCTGCTTTGAATCCGCTGTCATGCGATGCCTCGGCGTCGGGTTTGCTGATGATGCCGATCGCCAGCGCCGCGAGCGCACAAACAAGCGACGCGGCTCCGCTCCACGGCGAGCCAAAGCGGCCGAGGACGGCCGTGGTGATCGGCGGCATGACGATGCCGGAGATGTTGTCCAGCGACGATCCAACGCCGAGGATGACGCCCCGCTGATCTTCAGGGATCGCGTTGGCGAGGAGAGAGTTAAGGCCGGGACGCGAGAGCGCCATGCCGACCGCGAAGAGGATCATCGTCGGCAGCATGGTGACGAGGTTATGGATGAGCGGCACGCACGCGAAGCCCACGGCTGTGGTGGCGATGCCGATGGTGGAGGTCATGCGGTCCCCGGTCTTTTCGGCTACCTGGCCAACGGCGAAAAGCTGCAGCAGCACGCTGAACGCGCCGAAGCCCGAGAACACAAAGCTCGCCTGCCAAGCCGTGAAGCCGAGTGCTTCCTTGAAAAGCAGCGAGTAGATGGCAAACCATCCGTAGAGCGCGAGCGAAAACGCGGACATCTGCCACAGGACGGGGGCCACGCGCTTGTCCGCAAGCGAGCGTCCGATGTCCGCGAATGTGGCGGCTTCTTTCTCGCTATCGACCGTCCGCGATTCCGGCAGCATGAAGATGGTCAAAAGAAGCGTGACGAATTGGAGCAGAGCGGCTGCGAGAAACGGGGCTGCAAATCCGGCGGCCTGACCGTTCGATTCGGTGACGGTCTTCATGAGGAAGCCGCCGATCGCCGGTCCGAACACGATGCCTGCAGCAAACGCGGCCTGCACATATG
>DATCBN010000076.1 GCA_036511855.1 Candidatus Eremiobacteraceae bacterium
GGCCGGCCTGAGGCGCCGCCGGCGTTGGTGCTCTGCGAAACGCTCGTGCACGAGGCGATCGCCGACGCCGTCAACGCGGCAAGAGTCGCGCAGATGACCATGCGCAGATTTTTCATTTCGAGAGCTCCCTTACGATCGTGATCGCGCGCTTGCGGCGCGTCTCACTGGCCCGTCGGTGTGGCGGGTATGACGGTTATCTGTCCAGCCATATTCGGCTGCATCGAACTGAAAAATGGGAACGTGCCGGCGACAGACGCCACCCACACCCAACGCCCGCCGTTGGGTGCGATGATGCCCGAATCGAACGCGCCCGGCGCCGTGGCGCTATGCGGCTGCGAATCTTGATTGAGGAAGATCACGAGAGTGCCGACCGCGACCGTGACGACAGCCGGCGAGTAGGCGCCGCCGCCCTTGCCCGTGAGGGTGATGGTCACTTGACCGGATTGCGTCTTGGGTTGACATGCGACGCACACCAGTATCGTCAGAGCGAGTATCGCCGCTCGCGCGGCGAAGCGCGAACCATTCGACCGCATCATGTTTTCGCGCTTCTTGTGCCTGCGCGGCAAACCCTACCGATCAGGGCTTGCCGATCGTGCCTTCCGCCAGCAGCAGCGCCTGCTGCGCGATTTTGTACGAGTAAAGCGCGGTCAGCTGGTCGGTCTCGGCGGTCGTCAATCCTACTTGCGCGTTGAGCAAGAGCGGCAGTGTTGTGACGCCGGACTTGTACTGCGCGTTCGTCACGCTCAAAACGGTCTGCGCATTGGCAAGTTCGGCATTTGCCGCCGTAAGACTCGCGCTTGCGGTTTCGAGATTGAGGTACGCTTGCTGAACGCTCAACGAGACGCCGAGCTCGGCGGTCTTGAGATTTGCCGCCGCGATGCTCGCCTGCGCTTGCGCTTGAACGGTCTGCGCGTGAATGACGCCGCCGTCGTACAACGGGAACGTCAAGCCGAGGCCGTACGACGAGCTGTTGCCGTTGCGGGTCCCGACGCTTGGCGCGATCCCCGATACTCCATCGCTCGCGGTGGCCGAGAGCACGGGAAAGCGCGCGAGCGCGGCCGCCCGCACGGAGAGATCCGCCGAGGTGGCGGAAGCTTGCGCAGCCAGCAAATCCGGACGTGAGACCGTTGCCACCGCGAGGAGCTGGGTGACGGTCTCCGGGCCTACGCCTGAGTTCGATGCGTCGTCGACCAGTTGCACGCTCTCGGTCGCGGGCAATCCCATCGCGTTGAGGAGCGTCGCGAGCGCGAGCTGTTCGCCGTATTGAGTCTGCGCCACTTTGAGCTGCGCCTGAGCCATGGGGAATTGCGCCGTCAACACGTCGGCTTTGGCGGCGAGCCCCGCTTTGTATTGCGCGTTGACCAACTCTTCTTGGACGCGGGCGAGCCGCAGCGCATCGTTGGCGGCGATCAGCGCGTGGCGCGCTTGCAAGGCGGCGAAATAGTCTTGACCGATGGAGAAGAACACCGTCTGAACGGTTCGCAGCAACGAATATTGCGCCGCATCTTCATTGAAGCGGGCAGAACGGACCTGATCCCAGACCCGGCCGCCGTCGAAGATCAATTGCCGGATGTTGACGTTCGCATTGTTTGAGGTCAACTGTCCGTTGCCGGTCTGTGTTTGGCCGGAAAATTGCGAGCCGCCCGAACTCGAGCGCGTGCTGTTGGCGGAAACGGCGATGTTCGGCAATTCTCCGCTGACGGCAAGACCCTTTGATGCGCCGGCCGAGACCAGCTCCGCGCGGGCGATCGCGAGCAGCGGCGACTGCGCAAGGGCGATCCGCTCGGCGTCGGTGAGCGTGAGCGTTTGGACTCCGGGCGCAGCGGTGGGGGCGGAGGATGCGGATGATGCCGGAGCGGGCAGGGCAGTTTGCTGGGCCATGGGATGCGTCGACGGGCTAGGCGAAGGCTGTGCCGCATTCGCGTGCGCGACGTTCAAAAGTAGCAGTGCCGCCGCGGCACCGATGGCGAGACCGAGTTTCATACAGAATCCTTTTCTTGTTTCGCTATGACCATAGGCGACGGTCAGGGAGAACTTGGCGCAGACGACGCACCCGTGCCTGCAAGCGCCGTGACGACCTGCACCGGCGCGCCGTCCTGAAGTGAGTCGGGCCGCTGGGTGATCACGGTTTTACCGACCACGATGCCCGCGCCGCTGATCTCGGCCGAGTCCTGCGTCTGCAGGCCGACCTTGACCGCGACGAGCTTCGCTTTGCCTTTATCGACGAAGTACACAGCCGACCCGTCCTGGGTCGTGGCGATGGCCGTGCGTGGAACGATCAGCGCGCGGTCGTGACGGGCGGCGACGAACGCGACGTTTGCGACCATGCCCGCTTTGAGCGCGAGTTGCGGATTTGGAATCGCGATGCGCGCGAGATACGATAGAGTGCCGGCATTCGTGGCTGCGTTTAGATTAGCGACCGATCCCGTCCAGCTTCGGCCGGGCATCGAATCGAGCGTGACGGTGGCGGATGTTCCGGTAGAGACCGATCCAAGATCAGAATCCGGAATGCCGACCGCGACGAACGCCGGATCCATCGACGAGACTTGCATGAGCGGCGTGCCGGGCGATGCGAGCGACCCGGGATCGACGCTTCGCTGCGTGACGACGCCGTCGAACGGCGCGGTGACCGCGGCTTGATCGATCTGCGTCAGCGTGAATTGCACCGCTGCGGCATCTTGCGCGGCGCTCGCGCGCAGGCCGGCGATGTCGGCTTGTGCCGAGCTGGCGCTGCCGTTGCTCATGTCCGCGTTCTGCGCCGCCACTTGGGCCGTTCGCAACGCGGATTGCGCGGCTGCGTATTGGCTTAGCGCCTGGTCCATGGCCGATTGCGAGACGAAGCCCTGCTTGAAGAGCGATTGCGTGCGATTGAGATTCGAGGAGGCCGCATCGAAGGCGACTTGCGCCGACGTCCGGCCCGATTCGGTGGTGGACGCATTGCCGGTGCTGTTGGCGATGGAGGATCGTATTCTGGCCTGCGAGGCCGCGAGCGCCGCTTCGTTTTGCGCGAGCGTGGCGCGAAGCGAGGCGTCGTCGATCTGCACGAGCAGCTGACCCTTGCGGACCCGGTCGCCGATCTGCGCATTCACGGCGCGGACCTGCCCCGAGATGACGGACGACATATTCGCCTGCTGGCCGGCGATGATCGACCCCGTGAGACTATACGTGGATTCGATCGCACCTTGACGGATGGGCGCGGCGGAGACAGGGACCGGCGGAGGTCCGGTGTCGGCCTTTGACGCGGCAGATTTTCCGCCGCATCCGGCAACGCTGGCGATGGCGGCAGCGCCGGCCACTGAAAGCGCAAAGCGCTTGAAATGCGATGTATATGCAGTCATGTCGGTGCTACTCACGTCATCCGGCGTTTGTTTCGCTCGACATGCGAAATATCGATGGCGTCGAGTTTGCGGAGCCCCAGCAGGAGCGTGGCCCGATCCGGCGCTGGGAGTTTGCGAAGTGCGACGGTGAGGAGCCCGGGTTCGAGCGCGGGAGGCAGCCCCCGCGCGATTTTCCGGCCGACCGGCGTGAGTTCGAGTTCCACGCGGCGTTCGTCACCGGAGCTGCGCCTGCGGACGACCAAGCCGCGCGCGTGCTCGCGCTTCGCGAGCGTGGATACGGTGCTGCTGGACAATCGCATTGCGACTGCGGCATCCTTGACACCGGCATTTTTCAAGCGCTCCAGGGTCTTGAGAAAATGAAGGGTGCGCAGCGTGAGTTCGCCGCCCTCTACCGGTTTGCCCAGCCGCGCGTGGTATTTCTTATAGATACTGGGGAAGAGCTGATTGATCTCTTCCACCGTTTCGCGGATGTCCGCAGGATGCGCCATGATCGAGCGACTTCGGACTCATGACCCGCCAATTCCTTCGTGACAAAATGATTCGTATCAAAGTAATTGACGCAGTATTCGAGCGTGCCGCCCGCGAATCCGGCGGCTGAGATGAGCACCGAACCGCGGGCCCCTGTGGCGGGCTGGATAATCGCCGCCGCGCTCTTCGCGATCGCCGCGGTGATCTTCGTCACCTCGCTGCAGCGGCCCGCGGCCGTCCCGCTCACAGGCAATCAAACCTCGGGAAGCGCGCGCGTGGGCATGGCCGCGCCGGACGTGGATCTCGTCGGACTCGATGGCCGGCACGTCTCGTTCGCCGCATATCGAGGCAAGCCGGTTTGGGTCAATTTCTTTGCGACGTGGTGCCCGCCGTGCAAAGAAGAGCTGCCGGAAATCGAAAAGCGTTATCAGCTCTCGCATGCACGCGGACTCGTGGTGCTCGGCGTGGACCAGCAAGAAACTCCGGCGCTGATAAAGCCGTTCATCGCGCGCTTCGGGCTGCGTTATCCGGTGCTCATCGATAACGGACAAGGCGCGATCACGTACGATCTCATCGCGTTGCCCACGTCGGTATTCATCGATCGCAACGGCGTCGTGCGCTTTATCCAGCTCGGGGAGATGTCGCCGTTACTCATGGACACCGCGCTTGCCAAGATTCTTTGAGGATTTTTCTTTTTCCCGATCGGCCAGCCAGCGCTTTGCCACCTCCGCTTTGCGCAGGTCGGCTTTCATCACGGTGATGTAGCGAGGACATTCCGGTCCGTTCGTCTCGTTGCAGTAGCCGCGCACGCATGTCGCGCCCGCGTCCTTGAACAGCACCGGATCCTCCCGCTTGAGCGTGCGCAACACTTGAAACGACATCTCGCGTATTTCCCATTGCGCCATGTTGCACGTTCGAAGCGTGAGGAATTCATACCAAGCGCGCGCGTTGCCCGATACGACGAGTTGACTGGCGGCCGCATTGGGCAACACGAAGCGCGCGTCTTCGCCGGGGATGCCCGCGTCGAGCATCTCCTTATAGGTCGCGCCGATCTCCGCCAT
>DATCBN010000077.1 GCA_036511855.1 Candidatus Eremiobacteraceae bacterium
TCACGCGGGCGATGTGGCGACGGCGGCGGCGACACCGACGGTGACGGCAACGGCGACGGCAGTGGAGGCGGCAGCGGCGGCGGCGTCGGCGTGGGAGCCGCCGTCGGAGCAGGCGCAGGAGCACCGCTCGGACCGGGCGACGGTGATTGTAATGGAAGCGGAGAGCTTGACGCGGCCGGGAGCGCCGATGCGGTGGGCGACGGCACGACGCTGGGCGGGGGCAATGCGATCAGGGCATTCGACGCCCCCGCGTTCGCCGCGATGCTGCAGATCACGATGACGGCGCCGCACGCGAAGTTTCGGAGATTCACTGGCTGGGCGTTCGCGCCGTGTCGTGCGCCCGCCCTCTATCGGTTTTCGCCGCGCTAGATCGGCTTGTGCGGTCGGATCGTCACCCGCCCGAATTTGCTGGATGCGGTGATCTCAGGACCGCCGCCGCGCAACGCCATGGAAAGCGCGTGCCGATTGAAGATGCGCACGCTCCCCGGGCGCTTTTCAAATGCGTTCACGACCGAGCCAGACTCGCTCTGCGCGTCCACGTTCGCCGCGGCGTCCGGCGCCAATCCTACCTGAATGTTTCCCTGACGCGAATTGAAGCGGTATGCGCCCCGCCCAAGCGACGAGAATTCCCAGTCGACGTCGCCCGATTGCGTCGTGACGTCGGCTTGATTCACGGACATCTGGCGTGCCGTTATGGCGCCGCGCGCCGACTCGACGCCGAGCGCCCCTGCGATTCCGTTCAGCGTGATCGGCCCCGTCCACGTGCGTACGAGTCCACGCCCGGACATGTTCTGAAGGTTGATGCCGCCTCGGCCGGTGACGATCACGTAGGTGCCGGTGAGATTGCTGGCGCTGACGTCGCCTGGTCCGGCGCCGACGATGAGCCCAGCTAGCGTCGGCGGCACGTAGATCGTTATGTCGCTTCCGCCTCTATTGGTGACACTCAGTCCGTCGCTGCCGTCTTGCAGCCCGGGGATTGTGAAACTGCGCGGACCCAATCCGCCGCGAACAGCGCCCGGCGCCGCGCCTGCGTTGCCCGCTGCAGGCGCCGCCGCAGGCGCTCCCGCCTTGCCGACAACCGGCGCTCCTTGTTGCGGCAACATGATGTGACCGTCGGCGTCCGCCGACACTGCGAAATGCTTCAACGCGACTCGGTCCGGACTCACAACACGCACTTCGCCAGGATTTCCAACCATGATCGTGACGGTGCCGCCGGCCGACTTTATCGCGACAAGGCCCGCTCCGGCGAGCGGTGACGTCTGGTCGGCGCAGGCAGCAGCCGATGTCGCGAACATCGCGATTGCGGCAAGGACGGTGGCGAGCGGCGCGGGTCCGCGGAGGCGGTGAAGCATGTTTAACCGATCGGGAGGACGTCGTTGGTCTTCCCAACCTTCACAGTACGCTTTTGGGGCCGGGAGCGCATGAATGGCCTGTGAACTGAAGATGAGGTCAGCATGAGAACACTCAAGCGGCCGGCATTTCGACGGTAAACGTCGTGCCCACGCCTAGCCCGGAGTCGGCCCGGATGTCGCCGCGATGGACTCGTATGATGTTGCGGACCACGGCGAGCCCCAAGCCCGTACCCTCGACGCGTCGAGAGCGGGCCGGATCGGCGCGGTAGAACCGTTCGAAGACGTGCGGAAGCGCGCCGGCCGGAATTCCCGGCCCGGTATCGGTGACGGTCAACCGGACGCGAGATTTCTCGCGCACCACCGTGAGCGAGACGCCGCCGGTTTCCGTGAACTTGATCGCGTTCTCGGTGAGATTGGTGATCAATTGGCGCAACAGTCCCGGCTCGCCGCGCACGACCGAATTCCCGTCGCATCGCACGGTTAGAGTCAAGCCCTTTTGTTCTGCACCGGGCCGCATCGCCGTTGCTACGTCGTGCACGACGGCCGCCATGTCGACGGTCTCCATCGACAACGCGTCCGCGTCGTCGGTCTTGGCAAGCGTCAGCATGGCGTTGATGACGCGCGCCATGCTCGCGCTTTCGGCGCGGATCGTCTCGAGCGCCTCCGCGCGCAATACGGGGTCGCTGTCGGCCCAACGTTGCAGCATCTGCGCGTTGCCGTTGATCACGGTGAGCGGTGTCTTCAGCTCGTGCGACGCGTCGGCGATGAAGCGCCGCTCGCGCGCGAAAGCGCCTTCCAGACGGCTCAACATCTCGTCGAACGTCGCAGCCAACACGCCGAGTTCGTCGCGACGGTCCTGCCAGTTCAAGCGCTTTGCGAGATCGTCGCCGCCGATCTCGCGCGCGGCGCGAGCGATCTCGTTGATCGGGGCGACGGCGGTGCGCGTGAGCCAAGCGCCCGCGGCGATCACAGCGACGGCCGCGAGCGCGACGCTCAAGAGCAAGAACACGCCGAACGCGGCAAGCGTCTGCCGGACGAGGACGAGCGACTCGGCGACGTAGACGACGACCTCCGGTCCCTGCGGGCCATTGATCGTCATCCAGTGCGCGAGCACGGGACCGACGGCGGTATCGGCCGTGCCCCAGTTCTCGTCGAAGCCCCCGGGGGCGCGCCATGGCGTGTAACCCGACGTCGGGAGCTCGGCGGAACCGAGGTTCGCGCTGCGGCCGATCGGATACGCGGGGTTGCCTGGAGTGAATACCTCGACGTAGAGTCCGGCACCGGCGAATGTGTTGAGCGTGGACTCGTCGGCAAGCAGCGTGCGCACACTGACGACGCCGAATGGTTCGTTGCGTTCGTCGCGCGCCGCGCTCGCGATCTGATCGCTGACACCGCTCACACGTTGCGCCGTCGAGATCGTGAGCACGCGCGCTGCGCCGGCGTTCACGGCGATAGCGAACGCGGCCAGCAGGACGAGCATCAACCCCCCGTACCACGCCATCATGCGCCAGCGCAGTCCGGCGAAGAACGGCGGAGCGGTCGACTTCAGATCGACCGGCACGGTGCGATCCGCGCTAGGTCCGGAGAGCGTAGCCGACGCCCCGGACAGTGTGAATCAGTTTGTCGTCCGCACCCTCGTCGACTTTATTGCGGAGGTAGCGAATATAGACATCGATGAGATTCGACTCACCGAGAAAATCCGAACCCCACACGCTATTGAAGATCTCGTCGCGGGTATGGACCTTATTGGGATACATCAGCAGAAATTCGAGCAGCGAAAATTCCTTGGCCGTGAGCGTGATGACGTTTGGCCCACGCTTCACTTCGTGCGTGTCGCGGTTGAGGATGAGATCCTTAGCGCTCAACGTCCGTTCGACCGGTTCGTGCGAGCGCAGCTGCACGCGGATGCGCGCGAGCAGCTCTTCGATGGAAAACGGTTTTGTCAGATAGTCGTTCGCACCGGTGTCGAGCCCGGCGATGCGGTCCGGCACCGCATCTTTGGCGGTGAGCATGATGATCGGCACCGAGGAATGACGGCGCACCCTTCGGCAGACCTCAAGGCCGTCGATTCGTGGCAGCAATAGATCGAGGACGATGAGGTCGGGGCCCTTGAGCGCGCGCTCGATGGCGCTTGCCCCGTCGGCGCAGACCTCTATTCTGAAGCCCTCGTGCTCGAGCTCAAGCTGCAGTACGCGCGCGATCTTCTCATCGTCTTCAACGATGAGTATCCACTGCTTCTCAGCCGATCCTACGGTGGCTGTTTGCTCCATTATGCCCTCGTCCAGTGCATGTAGCGGTTGGCTCTGTCACCCATCTTAAAGGTTAACGGCTGGTGAACCCGCTCGCATTAACGGCACGTGAAACCGGAATTGCCTTGGGGCAATCCGTATTAGGGCAAGCCGTACTAGGGCAAGCATCGCTTGCCCAAATATGCGGATTTGTAGTAGGGCAACCATCGCTTGCCCAAAAATGCGATGGCCGTGAGACTCTTCGCCGCTATTCCGTTGGACGCCGGCGCGCGCACGTACGTCGCGACAGCACTCGATGCTCTCAAGCGAGAAGGCGCTCGCGCGCGATGGGTTCGGCCCGAAAATTGGCACGTCACAATAGCGTTTCTCGGCGAAGTCGCCGACGCGGGCCTCCCTGCGGTCATCTTGGCGTTCCGGTCTGTCGTTCAAAGTTCCGTACTAGGGCAAGCATCGCTTGCCCAGTCAATGATAAAACCTTTTTCGCTCCAGCTATCTAGTATCGGCGCATTCCCGAATCTACTGCGGCCCCGCGTCATCTGGGTCGGCGGGCGCGAACCAGATCTCGCATTCGAGCGCGCCTCACTCGCGTTACGCACTGCCTTCGCCTCGCTGGGCTTTCGTTTTGACGACGCGGCAACGCCGCACGCGACGATCGGCCGCACGAATGGGTCCACGCCGCTGCGCGCTCCTCAGCTATCCGTCGAGTTTTCAATGCCGGTGACGCGGCTCGTGCTTTTTGAATCGGTACTCGGGCCTGCGGGCGTGCGATACCCCGAACGCGAAGAGATCATCCTCGGATAGACCGTCGAGATGAAGGATATGAAATGAAACACATGCTCGTCATCGGTGCAGTTTTGTTTGGGTTAGCCTCGAGCTTTGCGCCATGCGCCGCTAAAGCGGCTGAAGGGCCAGGATTCAATGGACCGCCGCCCAGCATCTCGGTCTCGGCGAGCGGCAGCGTGAAGTACGCGCCCGATATCGCCCACGTTTCGTTCGGCGTGCGCGCACAGTCGCAGGCTGCGACTGACGCCGCCGCACAGGTCAACACACGCGCACAAGCGGTGGTCAAGGAATTGCGCGGTATGGGCATTTCCGACGCTGACATAAAGACGAGCGGTTATACGCTGGACTTTCAACAAAACGATTCCGGCATGGGTGGTTCTGTCTCGAACGGCCCGCTGGCGGGCGAACCGCACCGGCCGATTTCGCTCGGCTACTACGTCGCCACCGAAAGCATCGATGTCACCGTATCGGTTTCGCAGGCCGGCGCTGCCCTTGACGGTGCGGTCAAAGCCGGTGCAAACGAGACGTACGGACTTTCGTACGACACATCGCAACGCGACCGGCTCTATCGTCAAGCACTCGCCGCCGGAGTCTCATCTGCGCGCGCGCAAGCCGTCGCTCTCGCGGCGGCTGCCGGCGTCCAACTTGGAAGTATAATAGCGATATCCACCGGTGGCGGCGGTGGGCCCATGCCCATGCAAGGACGGATGATGATGATGGGCGCGAGCGCAGTCGCACCGCCCGTGCTTGGTGGAACGGACACGATCGACGCGACGGTCAGCGTGATCTACGCCATCAAACCTTAGCACAAAAAAAACAGGGCAAGCGTTGCTTGCCCCACTGTGGGTCGCGTTGGCCGGAGGTTGCAAATCCGGCTACGCTTTTAGGCGTTGAGGAGAGTCTCTTACTTTTTGCGTACGAGCGCCATGGCCCAACCGCCGGCGGTCATTTTTCGGACGATCATCCCGTCTTTGCGACGGTCGAAGAATTGGAAGCCCAGGCTTTCAGCCTCTCCTAGATCCTTGAAAACGAGCAATCCTTGCATGGCCTGGTTTCCTTTCGGCGTGTCGTCCTGTGCATGTGACGTATAACGGTAGTAAAACATTACATGAATGTCCCAACTTAGTTGTGGAATTGTCATATGATGACGCGAAGCACGCCGAGGTAGCCCTTCAACGGGACGCGAAAGCCGAATTTCGATATGCCCGAAGTCCAACTCGCCGTCGAGACCGCAGTCGTCAGCAGCCGGGAGCCGTTAGGCCCCGGCTTTTGGCGTATCGCCCTTCGGTGTCCGCGCATCGCGCGCGCGGCCGGCCCCGCCCAATACGTCGCGACCGATTTGCCGGGGCCGTTCGCCGTGCGGCTTCCGCTGGGCATCTGGACGGTCGACGGCGACGAGTTCACGCTGCTGTTTCGCGAGTGGGGCGAACGCACGGCTCAACTCTCGCGCGTGATGCCGGGCACAGAAATCTCCGTCATCGGTCCGCTCGGCAACAGCTTTAGCATCCCGGCGCCGGGATCGCACGCGACGATTGTCGCCGGTGGGGTCGGCGTCGTGCCATTCTGGCTGCTCGGGCGCGCGCTCATCAAAGCGGGCGTCCAGACGCGCGTCCTTCTTGGCGCGCGCACGAAGGCTATGTTGATCGGTGCCGCCGAGCTTCGAGATCTCGGTCTAACGCTCGACACTTGCACCGATGACGGAACTGCCGGCCAAAAAGGCACGGTTCTCGACCTGCTGCGCGATCAGGGCCCTGTGGACATGCTTTACGGCTGCGGCCCGCCGGCCATGCTGCGCGCGCTGTGCGAGCACGCGAACGCCGCCAAAATCCCGTGTCAGATATCCATGGAAGAAACTTTTGGATGTTCGATGGGAACGTGCTGGGGTTGCGTGGTGCCGGTCCGCCGAGGATGTACGCAGGCCACCGGATATCCCAGAGCGCCGGATGAGCGGCGGCCCTACGATCTCTCGCGCATCTGCACCGACGGCACCGTTTATTCCGCGTCCGATGTGGAGTGGCTTTGATGGGCGTCGATATGTCGGTCCACATCGGCCCGGCAATATTGAAAAATCCGGTGATCGCCGCGAGCGGCTGCTACAACCGCGGCGCCGAGTACGCGCGCGTGACCGAAATCGGCGAATACGGTGCGATCACGATCAAAAGCATCACGAGCAAACCCCGGCTCGGCAACTCGATGCCGCGCGTGATTCCAGTTCCCGGCGGTCTGCTCAACGCGATCGGTCTGCAAGGACCGGGCATCGATCACTTCTTAGCGCACGATGCGCGGGAAATAGCGGCGGTGCCGACGGCGATCATCGCGAGCGTCGCCGGTTTTTCGGTGGCCGAGTTCGCTGCGGTCGCAGTGCGCATGAACGGGCTCCCCAACGTCATCGCGATCGAACTCGACGTATCGTGTCCGAACGTCGACCGTGAGGGCGAGTGCTTTGCGGAGAGCGCTGCGGCGATCGGCGAAGTGGTGCGTGCGGTGAAAGCGACGGCGAAACTCCCCGTCATCGCAAAGCTCACCCCGAACGTATCCGACCTACGATCGATCGCAGTTGCGGCCGAAGCCGCCGGCGCGGACGCGATCTCGCTCATCAACGCGGTTCGCGGCATGGTCATCGACACGACGCGCGCTCGACCGTGGCTTGCGAACGGCACCGGCGGTCTCACCGGACCCGCGATTCGTCCGATCGCCGTTCTCGCCGTCTGGGAAGTGGCCCGCGCCGTTCGGATTCCGATCATCGGCATGGGTGGAATCGAAACGGCCCGGGATGCGCTGGAATTCATGTTCGCAGGCGCGACAGCGGTGAGCGTGGGCACCGCGAATTTCCGCGATCCCGACGTGGCCCGCAAGATCAACGCCGGGCTCCGCGGCGAAGCGGCGAGGCGCGGATTTGCATCGGTGAGCGCATTGACGGGTCTGGCAAACCCCGAGTTCGCAGGCGTGAGGGTCAGCAGGTGACTCAACTCATCGTCGCCCTAGACGAGCCGGATTACGACCGCGCACGCTTTATTGTAGAGCAGACCGCGCCGGATGTACGGTGGTATAAGGTCGGTTACGAGGCCTACTGCGGTTACGGCGATCAAATACTGACGCTGTTGCGCAAGACCGGAAAATCCATCTTTCTCGACCTCAAATTACACGACATCCCGAACACGGTGGGTGCGGCTGTTCGCGCGGCTGCGCGATCCGGCGCAAGCCTGATCACGCTGCACGCTTCAGGCGGTTCGGCCATGATTGCGGCCGCGTCCGCCGCGCGCGTCGAATACAACGCAGCCGGTGGCAAGCTCCGGCTCCTCGCGGTCACCGTGCTGACAAGTCTGAACGCCGAAGATCTACGCGCGCTCGGCATTAATGGTTCGCCCGAAGAGCAAGTGCTTCGACTTGCAACGCTCGCGTCGGCGGCGGGAGCGGACGGCGCAGTGTGTTCCGTGGCCGAAGCGCCGGCCGTGCGCTCCACATGCGGAGCCAGTTTCGTACTGCTATGTCCGGGCATCCGCCCCGCCGGCGCCGATGCGCAAGATCAGCGCCGGGTCGCCACCCCCGCCGATGCGGTGCGCGCCGGCGCAGATTTCATCGTCGTCGGCAGGCCGATCACAAAGGCGTCTGATCCCGGCGCCGCAGCTCGGGCGATTCTTGCCGACCTATCTTAGACCCTCAGTTGTTAATCCCGTCGGCTTCTCGTCGAAACCGGCCGACACGCACCGGGCTTGCGTGTCAGCCAGTTACGGCTCCAGTGTAATCTGTGCCGCTACATTCGTGTGAAAGCCTCAACTGTATTCAATACGCCGCTGCTATTCGCTCCGCCGACAACGTATATTGTATGACCGATAACGCGGCTAGCCAGAGCCCAACGTGTTGTCGGCATGGACACCGTCGTGGTCCAAGTGTTCGTTGATGGATTGTAAACTTCGACCGTATGTCTTCCCTGGGTGCCGTTAATGCCGCCGATGGCATACAGTCTGTCCCCAAGAATGCTCGAAGCTAGACAGCAGCCTTTCCTCTTCATGGGCGCCTTGGTTGTCCAAGTATCCACGACAGGATCGTACGCCTCAACGGTATTTATAGAGTACGACCCACCTACCGCGTAGAGCACGCCGTTAATAACTCCAACAGCGAGGTTGGGGCGTGGCGTCGGCATGGAAGCTTTGGTGGTCCAGGTGTCTGTCGTTGGATCGTAAGCCTCAACGGTGCTTAGGTAGGGGTCGCTTTCGCCGCCAACGGCGTAGAGTATGCCGTTGACGACGCCGACAGCTAGACCGAAGCGCCCAGTTGGCATGGGTGCCTTGGTGGTCCAGCTGTCTGTCATAGGATTGTATGCCTCAACCATATTCAAGCCGCAGTTCCCGAACTTGCAGGTACCATTGTAGCCACCGACGGCATAGAGTATTCCGTTGACGACACCAATGGCTAGCGCGTACCGCGCGGTCGGCATAGGTGCTTTAGTCGTCCAAGAATCTGTCGTTGGATTGTAAGCCTCGACCGTGCTCAAGTTTTTATTGCTAGCATCATAGCCGCCAACTGCGTAGAGTATGCCGTTGATGGCCCCCGCCGCTAGCCAAGTGCGCGCGGTCGGCATCGGTGCCTTGGTGACCCAAGTCCCGAGGGCTTGTGGCGCCACTCGGGCGCCTTCTGTTCCGGGACTACGAACAATTGTGGTATTGCTCGCGCCTGAACATCCGGACACGGCCGCGATGAGCGCGGCAGCAACCCATAGTCGGGTATTTCTCAGATTCATTTTCCGCCCTCCGAATAAGCATGAGTTCCGATCTTCATATTGCTCCCTAGGCGTCGCGCCAGCGTCCACTCCGCCAGGGGCCACGCGGACGGCTCGGCGGCGGCAGGCGGAATCGTATACTCCTCGCTTCGAAACATTCGGGCTGGCCGGCGCGTAATAGCCACATGACTATCGTTGCGGCGCTGATTTCGGCGTTGTTCCTCGCGTCCACTCCCGCTCCCACAGTGGCTGCGCCCGCCGGATCCCTCACGCCCGCAGTCGAGCCGAGCCCCGTCGTCATCTACCACCGCGCGATCGCGGCTATGAGAAGCGCGAACGCGCATCGGCCGGACTATGCCACGTATCAGCTCGACTACATCGGTCACAACCTCGTCCTGACCCCGAAGGTGACGAAGGGCAAGACCGACTGGGATATGGATCTTAAGCACGCCAACGATTCCCACTCGTATCAAGTCTGGTATCGCTCGCACGACGAGAGAGCGCTCACGCAGGACTTAGCCACGCACGCCGCTTACCGCGGCGAGGCTCTGATCGCGCCGACTGAGGCCGACGTATTAGAAAACGGTTCGACGCCGAAGCCATCCGTCGGTCCGAGTCCGACGCCCTCTGGTCCGCCGGATTCGCCGGCGGGCGCCACGACCGAAGTGCTCGGCTCGGTCAGCGTCGAAGCCAGCCGATACTACGACATCACGCTTGTTGGCGTTGAAAATCTAAAGGGCAGCGAAGTCTATCATCTTCACCTTCACGCGAATAGCGACGTCATCGACCATCCGCTCACAGACCTGTATGTCGACACCACGACCTATCTAGTCCGGGCTGCGCACGCCGAGGTGACGTTGCGCGGCGTCGTTTTCGCGTTCGGTCTAGCCATCGATGTCGCGTACGAACCGGTCGGCGCGTACTGGCTGCTCGACAATTTGCACTTCCACGGCAACGGCTACGCGTTGTTCTACCATGCCAACATGGAATGCACGATGATCATGCACGACTTCACCGTACCGGCATCGTTGCCGGAGTCGTATTTCACGGTGCCCGCTACGCCGTAGGTCCGTGCGCGGCGCGCGGCAAATGCCGAACGCCATGAATCCAAACGACGTGCTTACGCTGCTCGAACGCCGCGGCGCGATGCTGACCGGCCACTTCGTACTCTCGTCTGGGCTCCATAGCGACCGCTTCATCCAAAAGTTCCGCATCTTCGAAGACCCGCCCACGGCCGAGGCGGTCTGCGGCGCTCTCGCCGACCTGGTCCGCGCAACGCACCCGCAAGTCGTGGTTTCCGCCGCTGTCGGCGGTGTTATTCCGGGATACATCGTCGCCAAAGCGCTCGGCGTGCGCGACATCTTCTTAGAGAAAGAGAACGGCGTCGCCATGCTTCGGCGCGGATTTTTAATCTCGCACGGCGAGCGCGTCGCGGTCATCGAGGACGTGATGACCACCGGCAAGTCCACAGCAGAGATATTGGACGTGGTTCAGCGGCGCGGCGGAGACGTCGTCGCCATCGGCGCGGTGGTCAAGCGAGGCCGCGTCAGTCTCCCGTTGCCCGTCACTGCGCTGCTCGATTTGCCGCTCGCCGACTACTTGCCGGCCGCTTGTGAATTGTGCAAGCGCGGCGTGCCGATCGTCGATCCGGGCAGCCGACGGGTGGTGTGAAAATTGGGGCAAGCGATGCTTGCCCTAGTACGAGTGCAAAAACCCTACAAAAAAAATGGGCAAGCGATCCTTGCCCTAGTACAATAAAGGTCTAGTAGTGGCCGAGGGTGCCGTCCATCTTCGCGCGTTGGACCGCGCGGTGGAAATAGAACAGTGAAATGGGGAGTAGGATCGTGGTGGCGACGCAAAGCCAAATCGCGTCGTACCAGGTCTGCACGAGAGACAATCCAGCTACCGCGTCGCGCATTCCGTTGAGCGCGTGCGTGATGGGTAGGCACCACGACACTTTTTGCAGCCATAGCGGCAGCAAAGAAACCGGGAACTGCACGCCGCCGAGCAGACTCGCTGAAGAGCCCGCGATGAAGCCGGTGCCCGCGTTTTGCTTGTAGGTCATGATGGTGGCGGCGGCCATGACGCCGATGGACGACATGCACACGACGATGAGGGTTAGGAAGACGATCATCGTCAAGAAGTTGGTGTGCGAAAGATTCAGCCCGAACGGCACGGCGACCAAGAGGAAGAAGATCACCTGAAACGAGGTGAGCACGAACGCCCATAGTCCCGCGGAGAGCACGACCGTGGGCAGCCCCGTCGGCGTGGCGAGCACCACCTCGAGCGTGCCGAGCATCTGGTCGTTGCGAACCGCCATCTGGAAGCACTGGATGGCCATCGTCTGAAAGCGTGAAAACGCGAGCCCGATGATCACCCATGTGAAGTAGTCGCCGCCGGGGACATGCCGTTTGACCATCGGCGAACCCGACGTCAGTTTCGCGATGAAGAAGAACGCCACGACTTGGATCGCGATCGTGAACCACTGGAAGTAGAACTGAAGATCGTACGACTTCGCGAGGCGCGCGTCGCGCATGAAGATCGCAAACGCCTTGCTGAAGCGATCGACGAAAATGTTGCTCGGAGCGACGATCCCAGTGCTACTCATCGTTGTCGGTCACTCGGATCAGGTCGCTGAATATGTCGATCGGGCGCACCGCCTCGGTGCGGAACGCGCGTACCGTGGCGCCGTTCGAGCTGACGGCGCTAAGCAATTGGGTGAGCGAGAGCTCGGACGGTGCGATCTCGATATCGAGCACGAAACCTTCGGCCGAGATCGAGGATTCGAACAGAGACAATCCGGGGATAGCCTTCGCACGTTCCACGAGCGCATCGTCGAGCTGATCCACGACGATCTGATAGCGCAGCATGCGGGTGAAATTGGTGTCAAGCGAATTCGGCGGACCGCATGCCACGACCTCACCTTGCTTGAGCACGGCGATCGTATCGCAAAGCGTCCACGCTTCGTCGAGAAGGTTCGTTGCGAGGACCACCGTCTTGCCCATTTTTCCGACGAGATCGTCGCGAATCATGCGGCGCAGTTCTTCCGCGTGCACAGGATCCACCGCGCGCGTGGGCTCGTCGAAGAACAAAAGCGGCGGGTCGGCGATCAGCGCACGCGCAACCGTCAGGCGCTGACGCATGCCCGACGAAAATCCGGAAAAGGGACGGTCCATGGCCGACTCGAGATCGACCATCCTAATGACTTCTTTGATCCGTTTTCGCAGCGACCTACCGCGCACGCCCATGAGCGTTCCGAAAAATTCAAGATTTTGGCGCGCGCTCAGACGGAAATAAAAACTGCGCTCTTCACTCGTGCAAAGGCCGATGCGTCGCTTCGCAGCCATCGGACTGCGAACCGCGTTGATTCCATCGATACGAATCGTGCCGCTGTCAGGAATCGAGAGCGTGGCCAGCATCTTGAGGAGGGTCGTCTTGCCGGCGCCGTTGGCGCCGAGCAGGCCGAATAATTCGCCGCGACGGACGGAGAGTGAAATGCTATGCAGTACTTCGCGCCGCGGAATGCGGCCGAAGTGCTTGATGGTCGGCATGATGCCGTACATGGTCGGGAATGATTTCACAAGCCGGTCGACAACGATCATCGCGCCGGTGTTCACATCTGGACTATCGGGCAACTGGAACGTCCTTACTCGAGATTATATGGCTTCTGTAGAAGTATATCGGCCGAATGCGACGCAGGATAGGGTCGATTGACGTGAACTGCCTGGGTCGCCGGTCGAGAGGATGTTCGCCATCCGTGCTCCGGACCACTTTAAGGGACGGCATCCCCGCCATTGCTATTGACCAGGTCGATAGCCGCGTCTGCTCCCTGCAAGCAGAAGGTTCGGATGCCGGCCACGGCGCGCTCGATCGCTTCGGGCAATAGCTTTTCTTCGTCACCGCTAAATGCTCCAAGAACGAATCCGATCGCGTCGAGGCCGTCGCGGCCGATGCCGAAGCGCAGCCGCGGGTAGTCTTTCGTGCCGAGGGCATTCGTTATGTCCTTTAGGCCGTTATTGCCGCCGTCACTGCCGCCGCGCCGCATCCGCAAACGGGCGAAGGGCAGATTGAAATCGTCACACACGATGAGCAGATCGGCCGGTGTCAGCTTATAGAACGCCGCAAGCGGTTGGACCGCTGCGCCCGAATCGTTCATGTACGTGAGCGGCATCGCAAGCACTGCATCGAGCGCGGGAGCTTGCGCGACTCGCGCGTTGAACTTCGAGCGCCAGCCATCGACGTTTTCGGTTGCAGCGAGCGCTTGAAGCACGCGAAATCCGATGTTATGACGGGTGCGAACGTATTGGGCCCCGGGATTGCCGAGGCCCACGACCAACCGCATTCATGAACTCCGCTCTTGTAGGAGGGCAATCATCGCTGGCCCATCGACTCGCATTAGGCCAAGCATCGCTTGCCCACCGACTTGTATTAGGGCAAGCATCGCTTGCCCACCGCCTAGGTCGCGACTTCTTCCGTCGGCTTCTTGCCGATGAGTTCCGGCTCGGCAACAACCTCGGCAACCGCGGCCACCACAGGCTCTTCAACCTTCGACGGCGGCAGCACGGCGACGATGACATCGTCGGGCTCTTCGATATAGCGAACGCCCTCGATAGCCGGCAGTTCGCGCACATGGAACGCGTCGGTGATGTTGAGGTCGCGGACGTCGACTTCGATGTGGTCGGGGATGCTGCCCGGCAAAGCCGAGACCGTGATCTCTCTCATCACGATATCGAGGATGCCGCCGTTCTTCACGCCCGCTGCCGTGCCGACCGCGACGATGCGCACGGTGGTCTCGACTTCTTCATTGAGATTGACGGCGTGGAGATCGACGTGCAGCAGACGTTTCGTGACGGGGTCGAGTTGGCGGTCGTGCAGCAGCACGGGCGTGGGACCGCGGCCTTCAATTTCGAGGTTGATGACCGAGTGCGCGCCGTGGCTGAGCGCAACGCGCAAATCGCGCGATTCGATAACGATGGCGACGGGGTCGCCGAAGGCACGTCCATAGACGATGCCCGGAATCTTGCCTTCGTCGCGCAGCCGTTTGACGGATTTGGAGCCGGTGGCCTCGCGAGGCTTTGCGGCCAACTTGATCTGTTCCATGTTGTTCCTTTACGTTCGATGGGCAAGCGTTGCTTGCCCTAATACAGGGTCGGCCGGTTCTGCGGGCTCGTTGACCGACATCGAATCGAACAGCGTGGAGCCGCGCTGGCTTTGCGCCAACTCGCCTTCCTGCTCTTCGTAGATCTCCGAGATCGACCGATTTGTGCTGATGCGCTTGATGGTCTCGGCGAGCATGGGCGCGACCGAGAGCACCTTGATCTTCTCGCCGCGGATCTCGTTCGGCACCGGGATGGTGTTGGTGACGATGACTTCCGCAATCGGCGACTCGATGAACTTTTTGGCTGCGTCACCGGCGAATATCCCGTGGGTGGCGCACGTGATGACCGAAACGGCGCCGCGCTCGAGCAGCGCTTCGGCCGCCTTGACGAGTGTGCCGCCTGTGGAGATCATGTCGTCGATGATGATGGCCGTCTTGCCTCTCAGGTCGCCGACGACTTCGCTCACTTCATTGACGTCCGGCCGCGGCCGGCGCTTGAAGACGATGGCGACGGTGGCCTGGAGCCTCTTCGCAAACGCTTCGGCGCGCGCCACGCCGCCGGCGTCCGGCGACACGACCACATATCCGGGTCCGATCATCTTCTTTGAATTGATGAGGTGATTGGCAAGGATGTAGCTGGCGGTGAGGTTGTCGACCGGCTGATCGAAGAAACCTTGGATTTGGGCGGCATGCAGATCCACGGTCACGATGCGATCGGCGCCGGCCGTCACCAGAAGATTCGCGATCAGCTTGGCCGAGATCGGCTCGCGGCCTTTCGTCTTTTTGTCTTGCTTGGCGTAGCCGTAGTACGGGATGACGGCCGTGATGCGATAGGCCGACGCGCGCTTAAGCGCGTCGATCATCAACAGCATTTCCATGAGCGAGTCGTTCACGCCACAGAGGCCGTCGGCCGACTTACATATGGACTGGATGACGAAGACGTCGGCGCCGCGCACATTTTCGTGGATCTCGATGCGCCGTTCGTCGTTGGCAAAGGTGGTGACGAGCGCCTTGCCCAGGCGCGTGCCCATCCGGGCGGCGATCTCCTCAGCCAATGCGGGGTTGGAGGTGCCTGAGAAGAGGACCGGTTTTGCCGTAGCCATAACAGCGGTTCTCCCATTCCGTTTTTTTGGGTTGCCGTACTAGGGTGACCAACGGTCACCCCCTGTCGCTCCCCACTCCGCCGCGACCGAGTTTAATCAAGCCATACTCTCTATCGCAGGCGCCGAATCAACTTCTACGAAGCCATCCTTTCGACCCCTGGCGATGGAGCGCCCTACTGTGCCGAAATTCGAAGTCATATCCCCGTTTTCGCCCTCAGGGGACCAGCCGCAGGCTATCGTGGCGCTCGCCGAAGGCATCCGCCGCGGCGACCGCGCTCAGACCTTGCTCGGCGTGACGGGCAGCGGAAAGACCGCGACCATGGCGTGGGCGGTCGAGGCTGTGCAAAAGCCCACTCTTGTTCTATGCCACAACAAGACGTTGGCGGCGCAGCTATGCGGCGAGTTCAAAGAGTTCTTTCCAAAGAACGCCGTCGAGTATTTCGTCAGTTACTTCGACTACTATCAGCCCGAGGCGTACATCGCGTCGTCGGACACGTACATCGAAAAGGACTCCTCGATAAACGACGAGATCGAGCGGCTGCGGCACTCGGCCACACAGTCGCTGCTGACGCGGCCGGACACGATCATCGTCGCGTCGGTTTCCTGTATCTTCGGCTTGGGCTCGCCTTCGGACTATATGGAGATGTCGCTGAACCTGAAGCGGGGCCAAGAATTCGACCGCGATAAGCTGCTGCGCAAGCTTGTGGACATGCAGTATTCGCGCAACGACATCGCGATGGTGCGCGGAACGTTCCGGGTTCGCGGCGACGTGCTCGAATATGTCGCGGTGGACGACGAGGTGGTCACGCGGCTGGATTTCTTCGGCGATCAGCTCGAAAGCATCACACGCATCAATCAGGTCACCGGCGAATTGATCGAAGAAGTCGACGAGTTGACCATCTTTCCCGCGAAGCACTTCATCACGCCCGAAGAAAAGCTCCGCCGTGCGTGCGTTTCGATCGAAGAAGAGCTGGTGGACCGCGTCGCGTTCTTCAAGCGCGAGGGGCGGCCGCTCGAGGCGCAGCGCATCGAGATGCGGACGCGCAACGATTTGGAAAGTCTGCGCGAGCTCGGCTACTGCAACGGCATCGAAAACTATTCGCGCCACCTAACCGGACGCGCGCCGGGTCAGACACCGTTCTGCCTGATCGATTTCTTCCCCGACGATTGGCTGCTGTTCGTTGATGAGTCGCACGTGACGCTGCCTCAGGTGCACGGGATGTACCAGGGCGACCGCTCGCGCAAGGAAGCGTTGGTGGAGTACGGGTTCCGCCTGCCGTCGGCGCTGGACAACCGGCCGCTCACGTTCGACGAATTCGATAAGCACATCAATCAAGTCGTCTATGTCTCGGCCACGCCGGGCAAGTACGAGCGCGAGCATGCGACGCAAATCGTGGAGCAGATCATCCGCCCCACCGGCCTGGTCGATCCGCAGATCGTGCGCCGGCCCACCGCCGGTCAAGTGGATGACCTCATGGAGGAAATCCGCAAGCGGGCCGCTTCGGGAGAGCGCACGCTTGTCACCACGCTCACAAAGAAGATGGCCGAGGATCTGACCGACTATCTAATCGAGGCGGACGTGAAGGCGCGCTACCTGCATTCGGAGATCGAAACCCTGGAGCGCATCGCCATCCTGCGCGACTTGCGGTTAGGTGAATTCGATTGCCTGGTGGGCATAAATCTGTTGCGCGAAGGTTTGGATCTGCCGGAAGTGTCTTTGGTGGCGATACTCGACGCGGACAAAGAGGGCTACTTGCGTTCGGAGACGTCGCTGATTCAGACGATTGGCCGCGCTGCGCGCCACGTGAGCGGCATGGTGTTGATGTATGCGGATAACCTGACCGCATCGATGGAGCGCGCCATCAATGAGACCGAACGCAGGCGGGCGCGTCAGTTGGCGTACAACGCAGAGCACAACATCGATCCGCAATCCATCCGCAAGTCGATCCGGGATATATTATCTTCGGTGTACTCCGATCGCGAGCAACATGCGAAAGGCAAGAAGGCACTGCGCGAAGTGCCGCGCGACGTGTTGATGGCCACCATCACCAAGCTCGACCGCGAGATGCGCAATGCAGCGGCCAAATTAGAGTTCGAGAAGGCGGCGGCGCTGCGAGACGAGCTGTGGGAGCTGCGCAAACAGTTGCCTGACGGCGGGGACTCGCGGCTTTCGAAAAAAGCGCCGAACGTGTTCGGCCAGAAAGTCCGCGAAGCCGCCCTGTTCTAGTATGTGAGCTCAATCCTGTAGGAGGGCAAGCATCGCTTGCCCACGTGTTTAGTACGAGTTCTGTGGGGCCGACCTTTATGGTCGGCCGGCCGTACTATCGTTTACCAAAAGGACTCTCGGGCGAGCGAAACGCACGACCCTGGGGCGCCTTCACACCCGCCTTGAATCGGAGTCCTACTTTGCCCAACTACAACCGCCTAGAGATCGCTCGCGAATACTACGGCGCTTATTTGTCCGGCGATCGCAACGTACTCGAGGAGCGACTGACCGACGACTTGACGTTCTATAGTCCTGCGGACGTGGGCATCGACCGGGCGAAGTATTTCGAGCGGTGCTGGCCAAACGCTAAAGTTTCCGGAACGTTCGACTTCAAACGGCTCGTCGAGTCCGGCGACGAAGTCATCGTGACCTACGAGAGCACGAAAAAGGATGGCAGCCGGTTTCAAAACACCGAGGTTCTCACGTTTAGGCTTGACAAGATTTGCAAGGTGGAAGTCTACTTCGGGTGGGACTTGTGACGCGCGGGGAGAAACCCGAACATTCAGATCACTGACATAGGAGAGTAGCATGCCTACAGCCGGCAAGAATAAATCGATAACGCGAGACAAGCTCGCTGCCCTACTGAACGAGGATCTTTCGCGCGAATATCAGGCGATCATCGCGTACGTCGTCTACTCTCAAGTGCTCAAGGGCGCGGAATATATGAGCATCGCAGCGCAGTTAGAGATACACGCAAAGCAAGAACTCGATCATGCGCTCATCATCTCACGGCTCATCGACTATCTCGGGAAGATGCCGACGGTCACGCCCAAGCCGGTCCGCATTTCGGAAAAGGCCAAAGACATGTTGCGTTTCGATTTGGACAACGAAAATGAAACGATTCGCAACTATCGCGAACGCGTCCGCCAATGCGAGGAGCTCGGCGAATTCGCGATGGCAGAGCAGATCAGAGACATCCTCGTCAACGAGCAGGACCATCAAATCGACCTAGCCACCGCTCTTGGCGAAGACGCGCCGGACCTCACTCGCCGCAAGAAGTCTTAAGCGGCTAAACATTCGAGCGCAAACGTACTAGGGCAAGCATCGCTTGCCCGGCGTTCGCGCCGCACTGACTGTAGGAGGGCAAGCATCGCTTGCCCTCGCGTTATTTAGGCTGCGGCGGGGTGAATAGATATTGGATGGCCATGCTAAAGCCCGGCAGCACGGGATGTGCAAAAATATCGTCGCCGCCAAAGCGCTGCGTTTGACCGGATTCGCAGACCGTAGCGGACTGCGCATCGGTGTCCACGAGCACTACCGCCAGTGCGCCCGCGGCGAGATACACGCGGACTTTTTCGGCGACGTCGTCGGGACGATCGTCCGGCGATAGGATCTCGATTGGCACATCGGGCGCGACGCGAGGTATCTCGGTCTCGAGTTGCGCCGCGTACGGCAACCGCGCGTAGGATAGGTAAGCCACATCCGGCACGAGCGGCCGGCGATCCTCGCCCGGCGGAGCCACGTAAAAGTGCCATTCGGTCCCTACCATGCCGCGGCCCGTCACCTGCGCCCATGCATCGCGTGCGGCCGCAAAGCGCGTTTGCGCGAGCGCATGTTTTCGCTTCGGGCTTACTTTCTGCACAGCCCGGCCATTGATCCATTCGAGCGCCGGTTTAGTCTCCGGCAAAAAGATTTCGCGCATGGGTTTGATCGCACAACAGTATATCATAGTGGACTGAGGCCAGGTCAAGACTCGCGCCCGCCTGACTGAATATGCAGTGCTTTACGTGAAAAATTGCGAACGTTTACAACTGAATCGCAATCTTCATTCACACGACGAGGAAACGCAACGTGAGCGACACCATCAGCCCACAAGAACTCGATGAGATGCGCAAAAAGGGAGACAATTTCATACTTCTCGACGTGAGGCGTGCGGAACACTTCGCAGAAGATCCATCTATCATTCCGGGCGCTGTTCGAAAACTTCCTGAATCAGTCGAATCGTGGGCTGCCGAATTGCCAGCCGGTACGCCGATCGTTCTCTATTGCGTCAGAGGCGGATCGGTCAGCCAAGCAGTGACTCCGGCGCTTCAAAAGCTCGGTCGTGACGCGAAGTATATCGCGGGTGGGATCGACGCTTGGAAAGCTAACGGCGGCGATGTGGAACCGGCCGACCCGCTAGTAGAAAAGTCCGATCGACGGGATACGCTTCGAAAGCGCTGAAAAAAATGGGCAAGCGATGCTTGCCCTAGTACGGAACGACGGGGCAAGCGACGCTTGCCCTCCTATAGGGACTAGTGTAGGGCGATGCCGCCGGGCCGTATGATGTTGCTGCTGCCGCCTCCCAGGAGTGCGCCGGGACCGGTCGTGTTGGAGAAGCTCGGCGTGTACGCAGTGATGTAGCCGAGCGCCTGTCCTTGCAAACCAGAGTTCGCGACGAAGAGCGTGCCTAGCGAATTCACGGCGAGACCCGACGGGTTGTAGAGTTGCGGCTGAGTAGTACCGACCCCTAGGCTGCGGATCTGCGTCGGCGTTCCCGAGCCCGAAAGCGCCGAATACTCACGGACCTCATAGTTTTGATCGCACGCAACGTAGATGTTCTTCGCGCCATCGAGCGCGATGCCGTCGGGCTGCGCGCAATTACCGCTGAACGAAACGAGCGGTGCGACATTGCCGCTTGCGCCCGGACCAAATATCGTGATGAGATTGTTCGCGATGTTCGTGACGTACACGTTGCCGGCGCCGTCCACGGCCGCGTACTGCGGATTGTTCAATAGTGTCGCAGATCCGCCGATGCGCCGGATTGGTCCCTGATTACCGGTTGGATTCGGCCCGAACTCCAATACCTCGAACAATCCCGAACTGTCTGTTTGCGAATTCACCACGAATACATCGCCGGCCGAATCGAAAGCGATGCCGATCGGCCCCGCGAGAAATGTGGAGCTACCTTGCACCGTATTGATGGGCGCGACGTTGCCGGTGGCACCCGCGTTGTACTCGGTGATGCTGCTCGTGTTGAAGTTCGTGACCCACATGTTGCCTGCCCGGTCCACCGCGATTCCCTGCGGCACCGAGAGTCCGGTGACGTTCCCAGTGATGTCTTGGGTGGGCGCCGGCCCCCCATTCGCGTTTTGCGGAAAGACGAGCACTTGGTCGATCAGCACGCCCGTGTCTATTGAGGAATCGGTAAGAAACATGGAGCCCGTCACGGGCGGTGGCGTTGGACCGGCGATGATTTGGTTGCTGGACGATGAATTGCACGCGGTGAGCAATAATAGCAACGCCGCCAGCGGTGCCGCAGCGGTCACTCGCTCGAACTTGATATTCATACTTCTCCCCTAAGTCCGCCCTAGCTTGACCCCATGATACCCAAATAAACTGGGTCTATGATGTGAAGCCGGTGAGACTTGTGGACTATTCCGCACGCGGCTTGTCGTAGGGCAAGCATCGGCCGCCCAACGACAAGGAACGCTGTGGACTAGTGCGCGGGGCGCTTGGGAATTCGCGGCGTGATCGGATTCGCTCTACCCGCGACGGGCGCACCAAGCGGTCTGTCTCCGACGATCGACATGCGCTGTCCGGCGTGGCCGAGTGCCACCGCGTAGACGTGGTAGTCGAACGCAAACGTCCCGTGGCCGCCCTGGACTTCGCGAACCACAAACGACGTCGGCGTCTTAGCCGCGACGAACAGTCCACGCGTATCCGCATCTGGGGTCAGCATGACCTGGTATGCCTGCCGCGGATCGAGAGTCTGCGCGAATGTCGGGTCCAGGCGCACGGTTGTCATTCCGTTCACGAGTTGGGCGGAACCCCAATCGTCTTCCGACGGAATTGCGGCCTTCGTCTCGAATGCCGAAGCGTTCTGGCCGCCATGCGTCTTGGCGAACGTATTGAGCGTGCCATGGTAGAAGACGTCGCCGGCACTGTCGATGAAGAACAAGTCGTTGCCGTTCGAGTCCGTGGCGACGAACGGGAATCCGACACCGGGAGGTGTACGAGCGATGTCACCGATGTAGGTGCCCGAGATGTCGGAGCCGTTTCCGTTCGCGTTATTGCCGACAATCGCGGCTTGGCCGCCACCGCCGCCATCGGCGTCGGCGTACAGGGCATCGCCCGTGCCCGCTTCAGCAAGGATCGCCGGATTGGCCGTTAAGGCGACGCCAAGGACGCCGTATCCGGAGCCGGACGTCGTCGCGACGATGCCGTCGGCGGCGCCTGCACCGTCGGCCTCCGTGTACATGCCGTCGGCGCCGAAGCTGAGCGCGGTGACGCCGTACGAGTTCGTGCTGCCGCCGGCTACGGCGGTGCCGTTCTTGCTGAAACCGTTAATGCCGGTTCCGTTGATCGACTGTCCGTCGACTGCTTTGTTGCCGTGCGAGATGCCCAAGACGCCCTCGCCGTTAGCCGTCGCGACGCCACGAAGTCCGACGCCATCTCCGGTTTTCCCCAAAAGTGCGGCCCCGGTACCTTGATTGGTATACTGCTGACACGGCGCCGTGCTGTTGCACGTGATCACCGTGAACGGCCCGACAGTAATTTGCCCGCCGTTTGCAAGCGCCGGCCGCAATGCCAACCCACCCGCCAGAATTCCGGCGGATGCGACGAGAGCAGCGACCACCAAAGGCGTGCGCCAAGATTTCGATTGCATTGATTTCCCCTCCAGTTGTTGCAGAAAAGAATAACAAGACGCGCGCTATGTCTCAAGCGCGCCTCATCCATTATCCGAGTTTCCCTAGAGATGTCCGCGTCGCGCTCGGTTCTCCTGTTCGGAACGCGACATTTACTGCGGCGGTTGCGCCTCCCGTCGAGCGCGCCGCCGCTCGCGGAAACGGTCCTCGGCGCCAGCGATGATCGCATATAACACCGGAATCACGAAGAGATTCAAAAGCGTCGAGAGCAACATACCGCCGACGACGGCTGTGCCGAGCGAATGGCGGCTGGCCTGACCGGCACCGCTCGCGAACACGAGCGGCATGATGCCGAAGATAAACGCGAACGACGTCATCAAAATCGGCCGCAGCCGGGTCTTCGCCGCCTCGATGGCGGCCTTAGCCACCGGCATGCCCTGCGCACGCAAGAGATTGCCGAACTGCACGATCAGAATAGCGTTCTTACTCGCGAGGCCCACAAGCATCACAAGCCCTATCTGACAGAAGATATCGTTTTGCAACCCGCGCAAGTAGACAGCGGTCAGCGCACCGAGAATGGCGAGCGGCACTGCCATGATGATGATGAGCGGATCGACCAAGCTTTCGTACTGCGCGGCTAGCACGAGAAACACGAAGACCACCGCAAGACCGAATATGGCGATCGTGGCGCTGCCGGCTTCGATCTGATCGAGCGATGTGCCGGTCCATTCATAACTCATGCCGGGCGGTAGGATCTGCTTCATCAGCTTCTGCATCTCGTCAAGGGCGGTGCCAGACGCGACGCCCGGCTTCGGACTGCCGTTGAACTCGATCGATCGGAACAAATTGTAGTGGTAGATGGCCGGCGGTCCGAGCGTGCGCTGGACGGTGATGAACGAACTCAGAGGCACCATCGAGCCACTGTCGTTCTTCACGGCATACTGCCCGAGATCGTCGATGTGTGACCGGTACGGAGCATCGGCCTGCACGTAGACGCGATAGGACTTGTTGCGGTAGTTGAAATCGTTCACGTAGTCCGAACCGAGCAGTATCTGCAGCGTATCGAAGACGTCGCCCAACTTCACATGCAGCGCTTGAACCGCGTCGCGATCGATGTTCAATTGCACTTGCGGGCTGTCGGCGCGGAATGTCGTGAACACGTTGGTGAGCAACTTGTCGGTGTTCCCAAGAAACATGGTTGTGCCGGCCGTAGTGGCGAGGGCCGGGATTCCCAATCCTGCTTGATCCTCGACTTCGAGATCGAAGCCGCCGACGTTGCCCGCACCTTGGATTGCAGGCGGGTTGAATGCGAAGACCGACGCACCGGTGATCCCAAATAGTTTGCCGCCCAGGCGCGCTAAGATCGCCTGTGCCGATTCATCTTTTCCGCGCCGATCGGACCACGGCTTTAAGGAAGCGAACATGATGCCGTTGTTCGGGCCCGAACCGAAGAACGAGAAGCCGGCGACGCTGAAGATGTTCACCACATCCGGCTCGGCCCTCAAGATTTGCTGAGCCTGCTTCATGATGCCGTCGGTGTACTCAAGCGACGAACCGGGCGGCCCCTGTGCCACCACCACGAAGTAGCCTTGATCTTCGTCGGGTACGAACCCCGTGGGTACGACCTTGAACATGAAGATGGTGAGCACGAGCAAGCACGCGAACACGACCAACACGATGCCGCGCTTCTTTTGGACTGCGGGCAGCAGGCGGTTGTATCCGCCGCGGACGCGCTCGATGAAGTTTCCGACCGTCCGCATCAACGCGCCGTGCCTGGGCGCCTCACCTTCAAGCATCAACGACGCGAGGGCCGGTGCGAGCGTCAACGCGGTGAACGCCGAGATGGAGATCGTCGCCGCTATGGTGAGCGCGAACTGCTTGTAAAGCTCGCCCGTGGTTCCCGGGAAGAACGCCACAGGCACGAACACGGCGAGAAGCACGAGCGATGTGGCGATGACCGCACTCGTGATCTCACCCATCGCGAGCGGCGTCGCCGTCTTCGCATCCATCTTATGCTCGTGGATATACCGCACGATATTCTCGATGACCACGATCGCGTCGTCCACGACCAACGCGGTGGCGAGCGTCAGGGCGAACAGCGTGAGCGTGTTGATGGAGAAATTGAACGCTTTGAGCAGCGCGAACGTGCCGAGCAGTGAGACCGGAATGGTCACCGCGGGGATGAGCGTCGTTCGCCAGTCCTGCAAGAAGAGGAAGATGACGAGCACGACGAGGCAGATCGCGAGCGTGAGCGTCTTGAGCACTTCGTTGATGGATTCGTGGACGAACGTGGTGGAGTCGAATGCGATGTTGTAGCTCACACCCTGAGGGAAATTGGCCGAAAGCGTTTTGAGCGCGTCGTTCACGCCCTTCGATACCGTGAGCGAATTGGCGTCCTGCAGCTGCAGAACGCCGATGCCGACCGCCGTCTTGCCGTTGAAGTTGAGATCGGTCGAGTAGTCCTGAGCGCCCAGATCGACGCGACCGACATCCGACACGCGCACGAGCACGCCGTTGCCGCTCTTCACGACGATGTCCGCGAACTGCGCCGGCGTGGTGAGCCGGCCCGCCACCCGCACGTTGAGAGTATACGGTTGATTCGCCGCTTCGGGCGCCTGACCGATCTGACCCGCGGCCACCTGGACGTTTTGGTCAGCCAGCGCCGTCGTGACGTCGTCGGGCGTCAGCCCGAACGATTGCAGTTTCTGCGGATCGAGCCAAAGGCGCATCGCGAACTTCCGCTCGCCGAAGATGATGACGTCTCCCACGCCTTTGACGCGTTTGAGCGCCTGGGTGATGTATCGGTCCGCGTAGTTGCTCAGGAAAAGACTGTCGTACTTCTTGCTGTCCGATGTGATGCCGATGGCCATGACGAACGACGTGGAATTCTTGGTGACCGTGATGCCTGTCTGCTTTACTTGCGCCGGCAGCACGCCCTGAGCCACGTTGACGCGCGTTTGGACGTCCTGTTCCGCCTTGTCAGGATCGCGGCCGAGATTGAACGTGGCGGTGATCGAGCTGCTGCCGTCGGCAGTGCTGCTGGATGCTAGATAACGCAGGCCCTCAACGCCATTGATCTGCTCTTCGAGCGGATTGGTGACCGACGACTCCACGGCTTCGGCATTCGCGCCGATATACACGGAGTTCACCGAGATGGTCGGCGGCGCGATATTCGGATACTGCGAAATCGGCAGCGACGGAATCGAGAGCAGCCCGGCGAGCAGGATGACCGCAGCGCAGACAGCCGCGAGGATCGGCCGCGAGATGAAAATATTAGACTGCATCGACTAGTGTTGCCCAGCCTTCGGCGTCGCGGTGCCCTTTGGTTTGGCGCCGGGCGCAGCGCCGCCCGGGGCCGCGCCCGGCGGCCCACCGCCTGTCGGAAGCGCTTGCACGGGTGTGCCCGGCTGCAGCGTGGCCGAGTGGTTGAGAATGGCCTGAACGTTCGGCGCCAAGCCCTTTCCGGTCACTTCCGTCCACTGATCGTTTTGAAGGCCGAGCTCAACCGGCACCACGGCTGCCTTGCCGTCAGCGATGATGAACATCGCATATCCTTCATCGGTCTGATAGACCGAAGCGGTTGGCGCGAGTAGCGCGTTCGACTTGCGAGCCTGCACCACCGCCGCCTGCGCGACCATGCCGCCGCGCAACTTGAGATCGGGATTGGCCAACCTTATGCGCGCCATGTAGGTGACCGTGCCGGGCTCCGCGGAGAGATTGAAGTATTCAACCGATCCGCTCCATGAACGCCCGGGCACGGATCCCACGGTGATCGTGACCGGCGTACCGCCGTGCACGTATTTCAATTGATCGCCGGAGATCCCGGCGTTGACGTAGACCGGGTCTAACTGGTCGACGATCATCAACGGCGAACCCGGCGCTGCGAGCGTACCGGGGTCGACCCCGCGAGACACGATGACGCCGTCGAACGGCGCGCGGACGTTGGTCTGTGCTATCTGCGCTTGGATGAGATCGCTCGCGGCGCTCGCCGAGGTGACGGCGGCTCTGGCATTGCGAAGGTCGGCGAGGGCCGAGCTGCTCGATCCTGACAGGTTGGAATTGGTGGCTTGGACCTCTGCGGCGCTCAAGGCCGCATCGGCCGCTGCCGTGGCAGCTTGCTGCTGGTCCACCGCTTGCTGCGAAACATAACCTTGCTTGAGCAAAGTGAGATCGCGTCGCAGCGTCGCGTCGGCCGTTGTGGCCGCGCTGCGTGCCGATGTCAGCCCGGCATTTGCGCTCGCCATCGTGCCCGAAGCGTTGGCCTGCGCGGACGCGTATCGTGCCTGTGCCGCTACGAGCAACGCATCGTTCTGATTCAATTGCGCCTGCAACGTGCTGTCGTCGATCTTGACGAGCAGATCGCCCTTTCTGACGCGTTGCCCGATCTGGCCGTTCACCGAAAGCACCGTGCCGGAAACCACCGACGACAAGACGGCGTGCTGCAGCGGAGCAACAGTCGCGTTCACCGTGAATGTCTGCTCGATCGGGCCACGCTTCATCGGTTGCGCGGACACTGGAATGGAGAAACCGCCCGCGCCGCCCGGAGGGCCGCCGGCCTGATGGGGTGCGCAGGCGGACAGGGCGACAGCTGCGAGGAGTATCAACGCTCTCGCGGATTTCGTGGCGACGTGTGTCATGGTCCCCGGCTATACTGCGCACGCCGGGCTTATTCATTTTGGCGGCCAACCAAGAGGTCCGAATCAAGGGACGTTCGCTTCCGCGAACAAAGAGGCGCCTCCGTGATTCGCGCCATTTTCTTCGACCTGGACGACACGCTGGTCGATGATACGATTTCGACCGAGGAGTGCGCCGAAGCCGTCGCTCGAGAGGTGGCCGGTGGCCGTGGTCTCGCACCCGCGGATCTTGCCAAGGCGTATTTGGATTCCGCGATCGCTTTTTGGGAAGGTCTTGCGCCGGGCTCCCCGCCTTCGCGCGGCGACGGCATTCGACGCACGATGTGGCGCGCGGCGTTACGTTCGCTCGGCGTCGACGACGACGCGCTTGCAGCAGCGCTAGCGGTGCGGTACGATGCGATTCGGGCCGAGCGCGTGGAATATTACCCCGACGCGGTTCCCGTGCTGACAAGTCTTCACGGCCAATACAAGTTGGCGATCATCACGAACGGTTTTACCGAAACGCACAAGGCGCGCATCGCGCCGCTGCAGCTCGGGCGGTTTTTCGATCACGTGGTGATGGCCGGGGATTTAGAAATGGTGAAGCCGGACCCGGCGATTTTCCGCCACGCTATGGGGTTGTTGGGCGTGGGACCGAGCGAGAGCGTCATGGTCGGCGACCGGTTCAACCGCGATGTGACGGGCGCTCAAGCTGCCGGCATGCGCTCTGTATGGATGAATGTTCGCTCGGAACCCATGCCTGCCGGCGCGAATCCGCCGGATGCCGTCATCACCACCTTGAGCGAACTGCCAAGGGTGATGACCGCCCTCACACAGCCTGGGGTCTCCTAGGTAAATTCGCGCGCACTCGATAAATGCAGGTAACCGGGCCGCTGTTTGTCCGGCCCCAAACTGCGATTTTTCCTGCCGGGAGGATTCCCCGTGTTCAAACAACTCGGCCTTATCACTGTCGGCGCAGCTTTTCTTCTCATTTCAAGCGCGCTTCATCCATCGCCCGCGTTGGCCAGCTTTCGCGTGTGCAACGATTCCGGCGAGAAGATCTCCGTCGCCATCGCGTATTTCGGAAGCGACGCGGAGGGCTGGACGAGCGAAGGCTGGTGGAACCTCGACGACGGCGAGTGCGCCACGCCGGTGAGCGGCGACCTCGACAATCGATACTACTATTTATTCGCTGACGGCGAAAAAAACAAATGGACGGGCGATTATACGAATTGCGTCGATCCAGACCATTCGTTCACGCTCAAGCACGCCGATTCCGATTGCAACTTCGCGAAAAAGTCGTTCTTCAAAGTCGATACCGGCACGACAGCGACCGACTTTACCTATACATTCAAGTAGCCGTTAGTTCGCTTCGCCGGGCCGCTTAAAGAGACCGTAGCGGATTTCGAACGTCGGTCCAAAACCGACGTTCCGGTCCGCCGTGCGGCCATCGACGAAGTTGGCCGAGAAGTTGCAAAGCTGACATTAAGGAAGTCCGGGCCGCGCATGTGCGGCTGGTCGGCGGCGCTCGCCTCGAAGAATGTGGCGTGCGGCGAGCGCCAAGACCCGCGCAATTCATATCGCGTCCCCGCAAGTCGCGACATGTTGACCTCGTCGCGCCCCACGAACGGATAGTTCAATTGCGGCGTGCGCTGCGCGACGATGCCGCTCCCGATCCCGGCCCAATATTGACCGCGTCGATCGACCGGAACGCTCACGACACCGTTGAAGAGGCCGAAGCTCTGCGTGATCGCGCCCAAGCGGTCGCTTTTCGCGTGCGCGCCGTCGACGACGGGAATCCCTTCGAGGTGCAGTCGCAGATTTTTCCAGCGCTGAGTGATCTCGATGAACGCGCCGAGCGCAGAGCCCCGGACATCATTTCCATTTTCGAAATGACCGCCGGAAATTGAAAGGCCTTGCATGCCGATCTGCGTGTCAGCGCTGACGGCGGCAGGGACAGCCGCCAAGACCGCCGACAGAAGCACCGAACAAAGCGCGCGATGTAACGTTTTGGCGCCTTCTCATTGCGGTCGTGCGCCTCCCGGATTCGTTTGCCCTAATCGGTTGCCCCATTCGTCCGTCTCGGAAGGATGGCAATCATCGCGTCCCTTGGAGGTCGGGCCCTCACCGTATACCGAAATACGCTCGTCGCCCATGACCAAATCATCCAATGGTAAATCGCCCCATCGCCACGTGGTGCCGGCCGCCGCCGTGCCCTTCGGCCACGGCTTGAATTCGATCGTCATCAAGGGCGCCCGCGAACACAACCTCAAGAACATAGATCTGACCTTACCCCGGAACAAGCTGATCGTGATCACCGGGCTGTCGGGGTCCGGCAAGAGTTCGCTCGCGTTCGATACGATCTACGCGGAAGGCCAGCGCCGGTACGTCGAATCGCTGTCTTCGTACGCACGCCAGTTTCTCGGGCAGATGGACAAGCCAGATGTGGACTACATCGAGGGTTTGTCGCCGGCCATCTCCATCGACCAAAAATCGGCGAGCCATAACCCGCGCTCCACCGTGGGCACGGTCACCGAGATTTACGACTACTTGCGTCTGCTTTACGCGCGCATCGGCGCGCCCCATTGCCCCAACTGCGGCAAGGCGATATCGCCGCAGTCGGCGGAGCAGATCGTCGCTCAAATCCTCGCGCTGCCTGAAGGCACGAAGCTGCAGATCCTCGCGCCGATGGTCCGCGGCCGCAAAGGGGAATACCAAAAGCTTTTCGACCAGGCCGTCAAGGACGGTTACGCGCGCGTCCGCGTGGACGGCGTCATGCGCGAGCTGCGCGAGAAAATAACGCTCGATAAGAAACGCAAGCACAGCGTTGAGATCGTCATCGACCGCTTGGTGATCAAACCGGATCTGCGCCGCCGGTTGACCGACTCGGTCGAGACCGCGCTCAAACTCACCCAGGGCGCGATCACGGTCCTTGTCGACGTTCCTCGTTCCGTACTAGGGCAAGCATCGCTTGCCCATAAGGAACTCAACTTCTCCGAGAAATTTGCCTGCGTCGATTGCGGGCTGTCGTTCGACGAACTGGCGCCGCGCATGTTCTCGTTCAATTCGCCGTTTGGAGCTTGCCCGGATTGCACGGGCCTCGGCGTGAAGATCGAGATCGATCCCCGGCTCATCATCCCCGACCGCGACAAGACCATTCGCGGCGGTGCGATCGTACCGTGGGGCAAGAATCTTTCCGCCGGCATGAACGCATTTTACATGCAGCAAGTCGGCGCGATTCTCAAAGCCGAGGGCTACGGCTTTGACACGCCCATCAAGGATCTGCCGAAGGACCTGCTCGACGTCATCCTTTACGGTCTCGAAGACAAGCGCACGTTCACGTTCCGCACGAAGGCCGGCAAACGCTGGACGTACGAATCGAAATACAAGGGCATCATTCCCAATCTCCGACGCAGATATGAAGATACGTCGTCGGATTACGTCAAGAACGAGATCGAGAAGCTCATGACGTCCGTTCGCTGCGAGGCATGCGGCGGCGCCCGGCTCAAGCCTGAATCGCTCGCCGTGACGATCGGCAAGCTGAACATCGCGCAACTCACCTCGCTGCCGGTGGATCGCGCCCTCGACTTCGTTCGCGAACTCACGTTGAGCCAGCGCGACGAGCAGATCGCACGCCAGATCGTGAAGGAGCTGCGCGCACGATTGGGGTTTCTCGTCAATGTGGGCTTGGAGTATCTCACGCTCGACCGGTCCGCGACTTCGCTGTCGGGCGGCGAGGCGCAGCGCATCCGCCTGGCCACGCAGATCGGGTCGTCGCTGGTCGGCGTGCTGTACGTGCTCGACGAGCCATCCATCGGCTTGCACCAACGCGACAATGCCCGATTGCTGGCAACGCTCAAAACGCTGCGCGATCTCGGCAACACGCTCATCGTCGTCGAGCACGATGAAGACACGATGCGCGAGGCGGATTTTCTCGTCGACATCGGACCGCGCGCGGGCAAAGACGGCGGGCGCGTCTTGGCGGCGGGCACCATCGCCGACGTCGCCGCCAATCCCGAATCGCTGACCGGGCGCTACCTGACCGGCGAGGCGTTCATTCCCATCCCGCCGCGGCGCCGCGCGCCCACCGGAAAACTCATCGTGCGCAATGCGCGCGCCAACAATCTGCACGGCATCGACGTGGAGTTTCCCTTGGGCGTCTTCACTTGCATCACGGGAGTCTCGGGTTCCGGAAAATCGACGCTCGTGGACATGGTGCTGCATCGCGCGCTCGGACATTATCTTCACGGTCAACCGGCGGAAGAGACCTACGGTAAAGTCACCGGTCTCGAACAGCTCGACAAAGTCGTCGTGATCGACCAGTCACCCATCGGCCGTACGCCGCGCAGCAATCCGGCGACCTACACGGGCGCGTTCGATCCCATCCGTGAGTTGTTCTCGCTCACGCCCGACGCGCGGACGCGCGGCTACGCCCCCGGCCGCTTCTCGTTCAACGTCAAGGGCGGCCGCTGCGACACGTGCGACGGCGACGGGATCATCAAGATCGAGATGCATTTCTTGCCCGACGTCTACGTACCGTGCGAGACCTGCAAGGGCAGGCGCTACAATCAGCAGACACTTGAAGTGAAGTACAAGGGCAAGTCGATCGCCGACGTGCTCGAGATGCGCGTGGATGAAGCTTCCGTCTTTTTCGAAAGCCTCTCGCGCATCCATAACAAGCTCAAGACCATCTGCGATGTGGGCTTGGGCTACATCCAGATGGGCCAGTCGGCCACCACGCTTTCCGGTGGCGAAGCGCAACGCGTGAAGCTCGCCACCGAGCTCTCCAGGCGCAGCACCGGGCGCACGTTTTACATTCTCGACGAGCCGACGACCGGGCTGCATTTCGCGGACGTCGCGCATTTGCTCCGCGTCCTGCAGCGGCTGGTCGACGGCGGCAATACCGTGCTGGTCATCGAGCACAATCTCGACGTCATCAAGACCGCCGACCACATCATCGACCTCGGCCCCGAAGGCGGCGACAAAGGGGGACACATGGTCGCGGTCGGTACGCCCGAGCAGGTGGCAGCGAACTCAAGTTCCCATACCGGTCAGTACCTCAAACGAATGCTGGCCGATCCGCGGGCGCATATCGCCATCTCGAGCGAACATGACGCCGTGGCCGAATACCAGCGCGTCAACGACGAACTGCTCAAAAGCCTCGAAGGCGCCGAAACCGCCTAATCAGGTCCGGCAGCGCTTTTGTGATGCATCTCACGCCCTGGGGTCAAGTTGCGGCGTCGAATGGCCGACAATCTAGAGATGACGGCTTGCCGTCCAATTCTTCATTTCAAGGACAGTGTCAGAACATGGCCGACGCCCTGGATGCCGAACATCTACCAACTGCGCTCACGCTGCCGGTCGTCATCACGGTGCGTAATTCCGACCTTGGGTTGAACGAGACCGGTCGCGTCAAACGTCTGGACCACGACAGTTTGGTCGCATCTCTGCCGGTGGCAATTCCAGACGGCACGGTGTTATTTTCGACGATCGACATGCGCACGCTCAATGCCACCGCGCGCGGACTCATCCGCGTTCGCACGCAGACCACGATGGGCGAGGGCGCCGGATTCGATACCGTCGCCGACTTCGTCGAACTCAACGATGACGGCAAACAGAAAATCGATCGCCTTCTTGCCAATCAAGATGGGGCGCCCGCCGTCGCGGCCGGGTTCGTCCCTGCCGCTCCGCCTGTTGGCGGCGCCGGCCGCAGCTTCGCCACCGATCAACTCGGGGTGCAGCCGGTCTACTCACGGACGGCAGGAGCCAAACAAGACTATCAGATCACGCCGGAACGCAAAACGTATTTCGAACCGTCGCCCATGCGCGGCAAAGTCGAAGCATCGAAGAGCACGAAGTTCTGGGGCAGCATCGGCGTCACGGGCTATACCGTCATCATCCTCGCGGTCGTTGCGTTGTTCCCGCAAGGACGCTATTGGGAACTTTACGTCTGGGACCACTTCGCGTGGGGTGTTTCCCGGATTTGGTACTGGGCGCAAAATATCGGCAACGTGAAGTTGTACAACAATACGCCATGACGACTGCTAGCACTGGAACCGGCTCAGAACGGCGCGAACACGACCGTGTCGTCAAGGCCCTGCCCGTTAACGTGCACCGCGAACGGTCGCCCGAATCCGTTCCGGGCGAGATCGTCAACATCGGCGCGGGCGGCGTGCTTTTGCGCACCGCGTTGCCGATCAGCACCAACGACTTGGTATCCATCGATCTGACCATCGACGGCGAGCAGGATCCGATTTCTGTGTACGGCACCGTCGTCCGCAACGACGCGCGCGGCCTCGGTGTTTCGTTCGTGCGCATCAGCGAAGTCACGGCCGATCTCATCGCGTACTTGATCCGCAAATGGCAGCGCGACGGAGCCCCTAGCGCCTAACCGTATTAGGTCAACTGTATTAGGGCAAGTGTACTAGGGCAAGCATCGCTTGCCCCGTTTTTCATTTCCATGTAGTCGGGCAAGCATCGCTTGCCCATTTGTGTAAGTGACCGTCGATGAAAAACATTGCCGTGATCGGTTACGGCGCCGTTGGGCGTGCGACGGTCTCTACGCTTGCAACGCGCGGCGATTCCGTACGGATCGTGCAGAGGACGAAACCGAAAGAACTTCCCGAGGGTTGCACGTTTCACGCGGCCGATTCGACCGATCATGATGCGATAATTCAAGCGTGCGCGGGGATGGATACGGTCGTGTGCTGTCTCGGCTTTCCGTACGATTCGGCGCTGTGGAGGCGCGTGTGGCCAGCCACGATGGCCAACCTGATCGACGGCTGTTCAAGTTCGAGCGCACGTTTCGTCTTTGCAGACAACCTCTACATGTACGGGCCGCAGACCGCGCCGCTGACCGAGGACAAGCCGCTTACGGACTACGGACGCAAGCCCGCGCTCCGTGCGGAAATCACCAAGCTATGGATATCTGCGCACGACTCCGGCCGCCTGCGCGCGGTTGCCGTCCGCGCAGCAGATTTTTATGGGCCGGATGTCGCGACGTCGGTGATCTCGGCGTTTGGTGTCGCGCGGTACTTGGCCGGCCAGTCCGCGTTCATCCCCTACAATCCCGAGCATCCGCATGATTTTGCCTACGTCCCCGACTTTGCGCGAGCGCTCGTCACCTTGATCGACGCGCCGGACGATGCCTATGGGCAAGCGTGGCATGTTCCGAATGCGCCGACGCGGACGCTGCGCGAGGTGTTGTCCCTTGCCGCGAGCCTCATCGGGGTTCCGCCAAGAATCAGTGTGCTGCCAAGCGCGCTCGCACCGGTCGTTGGTCTGTTCAGCAAAGAAATCAGAGAAATGGGTGAGATGCGCTTCCAGTGGGATCGCCCATACATCGTGGACTCGTCAAAATTTGCTGAGCGCTTCTGGAAAGACGCGACGTCATTCGAGCGCGGCCTCGGTAATACGATTCAATTTTATCGGACAGCGTCGACTAGGTAAGGAAAATTTTTTCAGGCCGACCATAAAGGTCGGCCCCACATGACCGACCGAAAGCCGCCCGCATGACGCCCGCCGCCCCGAAAAAACGCGCAGCCGAATTGCGCGATCAGCTCGATCTTTGGAGCCACGAGTACAACGTGCTCGATGCGCCGAGCGTGCCGGACGCCACCTACGACAAAGCGCTGCGCGAACTCATCGACTTGGAAACAGAACACCCCGAATTGCAGTCGTCGGATAGCCCGACGCAGCGCGTGGGTGGAACGCCGTCATCGGCATTCACGCAGTACCTTCACGAAATTCCGATGCTTTCGCTCGGCAACGCGTTCGGCGCCGACGAATTGCGCGCGTGGTTTGCGCGCGTGCGTCGCCTGATTCCAGACGCGCCGATCGCGTTCGTCGCCGAACTAAAGATCGACGGGCTTGCGGTAGCCCTTCGCTACCGCGATGGCGCATGGGAAAGTGGGGGGACGCGCGGCGACGGCGTGACGGGCGAGGACGTCAGCGCGAATCTGCGCACCATTAGGGTCATCCCGCTGCGCTTGCGCGGGCGACCGCCGGCACTTTTCGAAGTGCGCGGCGAAGTCTATATCCGCCAAAGCGATTTTCTCGCGTTCAACGCGCGCCGTGCCGAGGCCGGCGAACAGACCTACGTCAATCCGCGCAACTCTGCGTCGGGCGCGGTGCGCCAGCTCGACCCGAAGATCACGGCGCTGCGGCCGCTGCGATTCTACGCGTACGCCTTAGGCCTTTGCGAGCCGCCGCTCGACGTCACCACGCAATGGGATCTGCTCGCACGTCTGCGCGAATTCGGCTTCCCCGTGAACGAGCACGCAAAACGGTTCGAAGACTTCGATGAACTCGTCGCGCATTGCGAAGCGTGGGAAGCGAAACGCTCGACGCTCGACTATGGGATCGACGGCATCGTCGTCAAGATCGATTCGCTCGAACAGCAGCGCCGGCTCGGCTTTGTCGGCAAAGACCCGCGCTGGGCGATCGCGTTCAAATATAAGCCGGAAGAGGCCAGAACGAAACTGCTCGCGATCGAAGTCAATGTCGGGCGCACCGGGAGCGTCAATCCGTATGCGGTCTTGGAGCCGGTGTTCGTCGGCGGCGTCACCGTGAGCACCGCGACCTTGCACAACGAAGACTACGTGCGCGCCAAAGACGTGCGGCCCGGCGATGTCGTCATCGTGCGAAGAGCAGGCGAGGTGATCCCGGAGATCGTCGGTCCGGTACTGGAAGCGCGCAAAGGCAAACGCCTGCGCGAATGGGCGATGCCCGTCAAATGCCCGTCATGCGGCAGCCCGATCGAGCGAGCCGAAGGCGAGGCGATGGCGTACTGCACGAACTCGGCATGTCCGGCACAGCGCAAGGAACGGGTTCGCCATTTCGCATCGCGCGAGGCGATGGATATCGAGGGCCTCGGCGACAAAATCGCTGAAGCGTTAGTGGATGCAGGGCTTGTCGAAGACATCGGCGATCTGTACGCGCTCACGCTCGGACAGTTGACCTCGCTGCCGCGCTCCGGCGAAAAATCGGCGGCGAACCTCGTGCGAAATATCGCGGAGAGCGTGAAGCGTCCGTTTTGGCGCGTGCTCTTCGGCCTGGGCATCCGCTTCGTCGGTAGTCAGACGGCTCAGGTGCTCGCGCAAGATTTCGCCGACATCGATGCGCTTGCCGCCGCCGATGCCAACGACCTTGAATCGGTCGAGCAAATAGGCCCCAAGATCGCCGCCGGCGTGGCGCAGTTCTTCCGCGAGCCGCACAATCTCAAGGTTGTGGAGAAACTGCGCCGCGCGGGCGTGAATCTTCGCGGCGAACCCCGTCGCGCCGCCAAGTCCGGCGGCGGCAAACTCGACGGCAAGACGTTCGTGCTCACCGGCACGCTGCCCAATCTATCGCGCGAAGACGCCGCAGCGCTCATCACGGATGCCGGCGGCAAAGTTGCCGGATCCGTGAGCAAAAATACCGATTATGTCGTCGCCGGTGAGAAAGCCGGCAGCAAACTCGCGAAGGCGGAAAAGCTCGGCGTCTCCGTCATCGACGAATCGGAATTGCGCAAGCTGCTTTGAATCGCTCCGATATCTTGGCGCTCTACGACGCCGAGATGCGCGCCGACGCGCCGGCCGAACCCGGCGTGCGCATCGAACGGACTTCGGGAATCGTGTGCGCCGTCGGCCGTTTCAATTGCATTCTGTACTCAGATCTGGGCCGTGCGGATGCTGACGCGGCGATCGCCGAGCAGGCGGCACATTTCGCCGCGCTCGGGAGTGAGGTGGAATGGAAAGTTTACGGCCACGACTTGCCGTCCGATCTCGGGAGGCGCTTGGGCGCGGCCGGCTTCGCGGCAGACGAGCCCGAAACGCTGATGGTGTTCGATCTCGCAAAAGAATTGATGGCCGGTCCGTTGCCACCGGACGTCGAGGTGAAGCAGATCGTCGACGCGCAAGGGCTCGCGGATCTCATCGCGGTGAATGCTGCGATATGGAATCACGGCAGTGCAGCCAGGTACGAAGCGTATTCGCAACGGCTTCTCGACCCGACACTCGCCCTGTACGTGGCCTATGCCGGTGGCGGTCCCGTCGCGGCAGCCCGACTTGAATTGCCGCGGAGTCGCAGCTTCGCCGGTCTGTGGGGAGGGTGCACGCTGCCCGCCCATCGCCGGCGCGGCATCTTTCGCGCGATCGTCGCGGTGCGCGCCCGCGATGCACGCGCGCGCGGCTTCCGCTACCTTAATGTCGACGCAGCAGAGACAAGCCGGCCGATTCTCGAGCGGCTCGGCTTCGCAGCGCTTACGGGTGTGACCGGCTGGAAACTGAAAGCCGCAAAGCGATGACGCGCGCGCAGACGCTGAAGCTTGTCGCGCTCGATCTCGACGGCACGACGCTCGATTCGGCGGGCCGCGTCAGCGAACGAACCAAGCGAGCCGTCGCCGCAGTGAGCGCGCGGAACATCGGCGTCATCGTGGTGACGTTTCGCGCATATCTCTCGTCAAAGCCGTTCGTGCGCGAACTCGGATTGCACTTGCCTCTGGTCTGCGTCAACGGCGCGCTCGTCAAGGACGCGAGTGACGACCGGGTTCTGGAAGAATATCCGCTGCCTGCCGAGGCGGCCCGAGAAGCCGTCAACTATGGCGTGACGCACGGCTATGAGATGTGCATCTTCGCCGGCGAATCGTACGTCGGCAGTCCCGAAATCATCCGCAAATATGGAGCCGGTCACGAGCATCAGTGGGTCGCGAGCGACGACTTGCGCGCGTCGGTGCGGGAACAATCCGCCCTCATGGTTCGTTACTTCGGAGATCACCGCTTCGAGCAGGCGCGTTTGGATTTGGCACATCTCGGGGTAGAACAAGTGGACGACTGGCTAGACAAGACCTTTGAGTTGACGCTCATGCGCGCCGGCGTGTCCAAGCATTTCGCGCTCGAACGATTTGCCGCGCAGCGCGGCATCGATCGCGCGGACGTCCTCGCCATCGGCGACGGCGCCCTCGATGCGGGCATGCTTCGATGGGCCGGCCACGGTGTGGCCATGGCCAATGCTGCGCCCGAGACGCTCGCCGCCGCGGACGAAATCACGCTAACAAACGACGAGGACGGCGTAGCCGTCGTTCTCGAGCGTTACGCTAGGGGATCTTGATGAAAATACGATGGATACTGACGGGCGCCGGATTGCTCATACTGGTGGGCTTGATCGCCGCTTATGCGGCGGTTTCGTTCGGACTCGTGCCCGCAAACGCGGACGGGAAGCCGAGCGGCATAGAACGATGGGCGGCACGAACGTCGTTGAAGGCGACGATCCGTCGCGAGGCGACCGCGTCGCCAAACCCGCTCCCGATGACCGACGACAACCTGAACGCCGGGCTGAAACTGTATGCGACGAATTGCATGGCGTGCCACGGCGCATCGGATGGGAAGCCGTCAAACATCGCTCAAGGCCTTTATCAGCACGCGCCGCAGCTTGGCGATCACGGCGTCGAAGACGATCCGGAAGGTGACACGTATTGGGTCGTTCAGCACGGCATCCGGCTCACCGGCATGCCGTCATTCGGCGTGCGGCTAAGCGATTCGGAACTTTGGCAAGTCGTGATGTTCCTCAAGCACATGGACAAATTGCCGTCGCCGGTTGCCGCCGCATGGAAGAAAGAACCATCGCAATCCCCGAAAAAGTAGCCCGTCAACTCTGTAGGAGGGCAAGCATCGCTTGCCCATTTTTTCGTCGTCTGTAGGAGGGCAAGCATCGCTTGCCCTGAGTGTTCGTCTTCTCAGGGTATGAAGCGCGAAATCGCGAGTGCTCCGATCCTGCGGCCGAGCGTGTCTCCAACCTCGCAAGAATTCCGGAAGTGCACGCCGCCCCAGATGCGAGCATTCGAAATCTCCTGATCCCACTGCTCTATGTCTGCGAAGTGTCGCGTGACGCCCGGCAATAACGGGCTTTCAAAAGCCATCGGATTGGGGCCGACGCCGAACCACGCCTCAAGCACTTCGGCGCTCGAACCGGCGATTATGGAATGCGCCGCGATATATTCGGGGAACGGCGGCGTATCGATCGCCGGCGACCAATCGCCGGCTCCTCCGGCGCGAATAGCCGTGATCGGGCGCCAAAGATTATACGCGTACTTAGCGTCCCAAGCGACGGTGAGCGCATCGGCGTTCGCAACATTCAGCGCCGCGAAGAGTCGCGCATCCTGTTCGGCGCTGAGGCCGTGAGCTTTGGCCAGCTGCGTGGCCGCATAATTCGGATACGCCGGACCGACCCATTGCCAATAGATCGCTGCTTGAGTCTGGTCCGGGCTTCGAGTGGTGCTCGTAGCACTGCCGATGCTCGTCACCTCAGCGAGATCTCGCAGGTAGATCGTGCTGCCGAGCGCCGGCGGCGGACCTGGCCGAAGCGCGTCGGGCGCGGCTAAAAGCCACGTCGCCGTGTGCGCTAGCTGCGGCATCAACGCGGGCAGGAGACGTGGCGCGGTGGGTTGCCAATCGCCGGCATTTGAGCCCGGTGCATACGCTTTGATTGATGCCGGTGGTATATCATGTTGGTGCATCGCCACAAGCTGCGCCGCAATGGCAACGCCGGTCGCGACGCCATCGTCTTTAGCCTTGCCGGCGGCAATCCGATCGAGCGACTCGCGAAGATCCGCATCGAGTTTTTCGCGCTGGTCTGGGTACAGGCTCACGAGAACCGCATGCGCCGCCGCTGCCGCTGCGGCATCCGGCGACGCGCCGCCGATCGATTTCAGAAAGACGACGGAATACGGCCGATGCGCGGGAGAGGCCGAAATGTTTGCAATCGCGTCGGAGACCGCAACCTGCACGAGAGCCATACTATGGCTATCCGTCGGATTGCCGGCCTTTGCGGTCGCGATTGCGCGAAGTGCGATGTCATTCCAATCGAGGACGACATTTCCGCCATCGGCGGCGCGCGCCGCGAGCGGTGCGGACAGAACCAATGCGGCGACGCTGATAAGCGCACCGGAAAGTCGCGAAATGGTCATGGCGATCTCCCGTCCTGGAAATG
>DATCBN010000078.1 GCA_036511855.1 Candidatus Eremiobacteraceae bacterium
ATACCATCACGTCACCGGCGGCAAGCCCCGCGATGATCGCGGGCCCGCCGTCGATGGTCTGTTGCACCGCGATCCGTTTCGTGGCGGGGTCGATCGCGATGATGATGCCGATACCGGCGTAATTCGCACCGTCGAGCGCCGTGTTGAATTGTTTGTATTCTTTCGGATCGAGAAAGACCGTCCAACGGTCGCGCAGCGCCTGCATCATCCCTTTGATGGCTGCGTAGGCAAGCTCGCGCTCGCCGACCTTCTTCGCAAAGGTCTTGCTTGCGGCGTCGAGTTCCCGCCCGAGCGCCGTCGTGTCTGCGTCAGAGGTGCCCGCATCGCGCATCGACGGCACCAATGATGGGTTGCCGCCATGTTCTTTGACTGCGAGACGCATGCCGTTCACGGCGCCGTCGAGCAGAACTTGGCCGCCGGTCTGCTTGTAGAATTCGGCGGTCGCGCGCGCGAACGAGTACGAGACCATGGCCCGGTCGAGAGTCGAGGCCGCTTGGGTTGAAGAGGCGGCCGCGCCGGCCGGCGCGCCGGACGCGAACGACTGCATCGCGAACGCAACGGCGATCGCGAACGCGACGAGCCGGCCGCGGAGATGTGACGGCATGATGCGAGGAATCCTTTCGACTAATTCGTGCGCGTCGTGTTCAGCGCGATCTGCTGCTTGATGAACTGCACCGCGGCGTTGAACTGGACGTCCTTGCCCGGGTAGCCCACAAGCTGCGGATTCATCGGCACCACGACGTTCGGCACGATCCCCTTTTTGTTGATGTCGCGGCCGAGCGGCGTGACGTAGCGCGCGGTCGTGATCTTGAATTCGCTCGAGTCGGAGAACGGATACAGCGTTTGGACCACGCCCTTGCCGTAGGTCTTCACACCGATGAGCGTGCCGATCTTCGTGTCTTGCAAAGCGCCTGCGGTGATCTCGGACGCGCTCGCCGAGTACTGGTTGACCAACACGACGAGCGGATGCGGCGGCATCGCGTCCTGCGTGGCGTTCTCCGACTCGACGTGGCCGTAGCGGTCGATGGTAGAAACGATCGGACCGTCCGGAATGAACTTCGATGAGATCTGCACGGCTGCGTACAGCAAGCCACCGCCGTTGTTGCGCAGATCGAGGATGTAGGCTTTGGCGCCCTTGCTATTGAGCACGTCGAGCGCATGCGTCACTTCGTCCGCGGAGGTTTCGCCGAAGATGAATAATTGCACGTAACCGATGTTGCCGTCGACCATCTTGTAGGCCACGGACGGCACGTGGATCTGCTCGCGCTGGACGGAGACCAATTTCGTCGTAGGAGTCTTGCCGCTCATGCGCGAGAGCACCAAATGCACGGTCGTGCCTTGCTTGCCCCGGATATAGCCCATCACGGCATCCACGGGCACGCCTTTGGTGGCGCGGCCGTCGACCGAGACGATGAGGTCGCCGGGCTGGAGTCCGGCCTTGGCTGCAGGCGTATCCTGGATGGGCCCGATGACGAGCGTCTGCTTGGATTTCGCGTCCTGCTCTATATAGACGCCGATGCCGCCGAAGTCGCCCCCGGCGATGGATTCGTTGAAGTGCTGGGTGTCTTTTTGCGACATGTAGACGGTGTACGGATCGCCGAGGGCGCCGAGCATGCCCGAGATCGCGGCATAGACCACGTCTTGACTGCCGAACTTGGCGGCGTACTTGTCGTACGCGGCCTGGAAGAGTGCGTTGGCGGAATTCTCGTCGCTCGATACGTCGTTCGGCTCGGCGGCCGTGGGCGCCGGCAGCATCGCGACAACCTTCTTCGTCTTCAGGTACGCGACCAGTCCGTCGTGTTCGCCCTTGAGCAGATCTTTGTCATCGATGGGCTTGTAATACTCGGCGTGCAGTTTTTCGAACGCCTTATCGAGCATGTCCGTGCCCTCGGAGCGGTCGTCGCCGCCAGACGCGTCGGTGTCGGACGCGGACGAGTACATGTTTTGATCGATCGAATAGACCCGGCTCGCGGCCTGGGCATGTGTGTTCGATGCGTTCGCGACGAAGTGGGCTGCGAAAAATCCGACCGCGACGGCGGCGGCGACGGCAACCGCAGCGGCGGTGAAAATGGAAGCGCGGGACTTGAGCGACACGTGGACGGGGTTCCTTTCGGCGGTGGATAACATGGGAAGCGGCCCTACTCGTGCCGCCCCTACCCTTATACCCGGACTGTGCTATTCTCCATCAGGTGACCGGGACCCTAATAACGTTGTCGTCAAGTTTACGCCAAATACCCGTGATTCGTCGCACTTTAAGGGTTTTCACAGCTTTCCAAGCGGGTCGATAGGGACACCGTTCTTCCTTATCTCAAAATGGAGGTGCGGGCCCGTCGCATAGCCGGTGGCTCCCACGGCGCCGATCACTTGTCCACGCTGGACTCGTTGATTGACGCTCACGTACATCGCCGAGCAATGAGCGTATAACGTCGAGTAGGAGTCGCCGTTGTCGATGGTGATGAGGTTGCCGTACCCGCCGTACCAGCCTACATAGATGATCAAGCCGTCGGCTGCTGCGCGGATGGGCGTGCCGTAGTCGACGCCTATGTCGATGCCTGAATGCAGCGCGTAGCGTCCGGTTACCGGGTCCGTGCGCATCCCGAAGGGCGAAGTGATCGGTCCCCTGACCGGCCATATGAATGATACCGGACCGCCAAGCGGCGACTCGGGCGGGGGCGGCAGGCCCGCCGCGATCGCTGCGGCTCTTCGGGCGGCTTGTGCCGCGCGGCGCGCGGCGAGGGTGGCGAGATAGTCTTCGCGCTGCTTCTCCACGATGAGAGCTTGCAGGCGGGCCTCTTCTTGCGCTGTGAGACCTTCGAGTTCGACCAATTGCTGCGCGATGACATTTCGCTGCTGCTGTGCCACGCCGAGAAGCTGGCGCCGTTCCTCTGCTAAGGCCGAAAGCTGGCCCTCTTCTGTGCGCTTCTCATCGTGAGCCGCGACGAGTTGCGCCTGCGTCTGCTCCAGGCCCGCCACAAAGTGCTCGTACTTCGTCTGCTCGGTGTTGATGCCGGAGATCAGTATGGAATCCGACTTGATGATCGCGCGCACGAAATCCCAGCGCACGACGAAGTCGGCGAATGACGTCGAGGCCACGAGGACGTCGACGTACGAAACCGGACCGTATTCGTAGACGTCAACAAGACGGCCGTTCAGAGCGGTACGGTGCCGGTACAAGCTCGCGCGCGTGGCGTCGAGCTGGTGACGCCGGATGCCGAGGCGCAGTTCGATCTGGCGGATGGAGCGGTCGAGACCATCGAGCGTGTCGTCGACGCGCGCGATGTTGTCGTTCGTGTCGCTGAGCTGCTGCGAGATGCTGAGCACTTTGTAGCGCGCTTGTCTGACCTTGAGCCGCGTGTTGTGGACCTTCGCTTGCGTGCGGTTCAGGACGTCTTGCGTGTGCTTGATCTGTTCGCTGATGGGAACGGGCGTCGGCTTGGCGGCGCCTATGAGTGCCGCGGCGGCGATTGCGGCCGCCAGCGCGGCGCGAGTCCCACGCATCAGGTGGACCGCAAATACCGGCTGACCGACAACATGCTCGCCAACATCCCGATGAGCGCACCCGTGCCGAGCAATTCGAGAGCGATGGTCCCCACCGGCACGACCGCGAAATTGAACGGCAGGAACGGCAAGTCGATGGCGAGCTTCGGTGCAAACGTGCGATACGCGAATTCCAAGAGCGCGATGCCGATCACCGCGCCCGCGACCCCGGTCAAGATGCCTTCGAACACGAACGGCCAGCGCACGGTCCAATGGGTCGCACCGACAAGCTGCATGATGTGGATCTCGCTCCTGCGCGCAAAAACCGTCAAACGGATGGTGTTGTAGATCAAAAGCGCGGTGGCGGCGAGCAGCAGCCCCACCACCCCGAGCCCCACCGCGCCGAGCACCGATTCCACGCGCAACAGCTTCTGCGTGACGTCGCTTCGATAGTTGACGGTTGCGACGGACGGCAGACCTTGGAGCCGCTTCGCTATCGCAGCGGCGTCATTTGGATCCGCCGGATGGATCATGATGGCATCGGGAAGCGGGTTTGTGTTGATGAGATTCAGGTTCATCTGGCCGCGCAAGCGATCGCGCAATCCGTCCATCGCTTGCTTTTTGGAGACGAACGTGACGGACTGCACCCGCGGGTCGGACTTCATGACGCGCATCGTGCCGTCGACCATAGCCTTGGGTGAATTGTCCTTGAGGTAGGCCGCGATCGTGACCTGCCCGACCACTTGCTTCATGAAGATGGCGAACGATTCGTGGAGGAACAGTATCGTCCCCAAGAGGACCACGGAAACCGCAACGGTGCCCACTGCGGTGACCGCCATCGTGAGGTTGCGCGTGAAATTTTGCGCGACTTCGGACCAGAAAAACCGGACTTTACCCCAATCCAATGTGGTAGTGACCCCGTTCTTGGTCGTGCGCGATGCGGCCGTTGGTGAGCCGCACCACCCGCCGGCGCATGCGGTCGACGACGGCTTGGTTGTGCGTCGCAACGACGACGGTTGTGCCTTTGGCGTTGATGCGCGCGAGCAGCGCCATGATTTCGTTCGAGGTCTCGGGGTCGAGATTTCCAGTGGGTTCGTCGCAGAGCAGGATCAACGGGTTGTTCACGAGAGAACGCGCGATCGCGGTCCGCTGCTGTTCGCCGCCGGAGAGCTCGTACGGAAACATCTTGCTCTTGTGCGCGATGCCCACGAGCTCGAGCATGCGGGGAACCCGGCGCATCACGTCACGCGAGCTCGCGCCCGTCACTTGCAGCGCGTAGGCGACGTTCTCCCAGACGGTCTTTTGCTGGAGCAACTTGAAGTCTTGAAAGACGACGCCGACTTTGCGGCGCAGAAACGGGATTTGGCCGGGCGCTATGCCCCGCAAGGGAATGCCGTCGATGTCGACCTCGCCGGTCGTGGGTTCGGCCTCTCGGTAGATGCACTTCAGCAGACTGGATTTGCCTTGTCCGGTTCCGCCGACTAAGAAGACGAACTCGCCCCGCCCGAGCTCGAGATCGATATCCGACAGCGCATGAACGCCATTTGGATAGACGAGCCCTACGCCTTTGAAGACGATCATTGGAGGTAGGAGTTCGCCGCCAGGCGGGACTGCCCTATCGTGCCGAACATGGATGGCGTACGCGGGCGGCCGCGCAGCTGGGAAAGGACGGCAAATGGATTTCGATCTCACGCCCGAGCAGTTGGACGTGCAGAAACTCTGTCGCGAGTTCGCGGAGGGCGAAATTGCGCCTCACGCACAAGAGTGGGACGCGACTGCGACTTTCCCGCTCGACACGATCAAGCAGATGGGAAAACTCGGTCTGCTTGGCCTGCCGTTTCCCGAAGCATATGGCGGCTCCGGCGCCGACACGATTTCGTACGCGCTCGCGGTGATGGAGATCGGCCGCGGCGACGCTTCGGCCGGTATCACGATGGCTGCGCATGTTTCGCTCGGCGCGTCGCCGATCTTCATGTTCGGCACCGAAGAGCAAAAGCAACGCTGGCTCGTGCCGCTCGCACAAGGCGAACAGTTGTGGGCGTTCGGCCTCACCGAACCGCAGGCCGGCTCCGATGCCGGCGCGACCAAGACCACCGCCGACCTAAAATCCGGTGATTGGACGATCAACGGGACCAAGTGTTTCATCACCAACGCCGGCACCGCGATCACGGGCGGCGTCACGATCACGGCGGTCACCGGAACATCGGGTGACGGCCGGCCCGAAATCTCCACCATCATCGTGCCGCAAGAAACGCCGGGCTATACTCGTGCCAAACCCTACAAGAAAATGGGCTGGCGTGCGTCGGACACGCGCGAGTTATCGTTTCAAAACGCGAAGGTGCCCGAGGACCATCTGCTCGGCCCACGCGGACGCGGATTCAAGCAGTTCCTCGACGTGCTCGACGGCGGCCGCATCAGCGTCGGCGCACTTTCTGTAGGACTCGCGCAGGCCTGTTACGACGCGGCGGCCAGCTATGCAAAAGACCGGCACCAATTCGGCAAGGCCATCTCGAAGTTCCAAGCGATCCAATTTCAATTGGTCGACATGGCGGTGGAGATCGAGCTCGCTCGCACGGCGGTGCTCAAAGCCGCGTGGCTGAAAGACCAGGGCCGGGAATTCGCGACCGCAGCCGCGATGGCAAAGCTCTATTCGGGCGAAGTGTCGCGCCGTTGCGCCAACGCGGCAGTGCAGATCCACGGCGGCTACGGATTTATGGACGAGTATCCGGTCTCGCGCTATTGGCGCGACTGCAAGATCAACGAAATCGGCGAAGGCACCAACGAAGTGCAGCGCATGGTGATCGGCCGCCTGCTAGGATTCTAACTAGGGTAATTGTACTAGGGCAAGCATCGCTTGCCCCGTCTTTATGTAGGAGGGCAAGCATCGCTTGCCCAAAAAAAAATGGGTGAGCGTTGCTCACCCTAGTACGAGATGCTCACCCACATTGGTAGTGGGTCGGTTAGTGCGTGGTGTCCACCGAGATGCCGAAGCCGCTCAATCCGGCGATGAACCCGTCCACGAATCCCTTGCGGCCCTTCCACGCTGCTTGATTGCCCGATAGCGTTTTCGCGTTGGGGAAGTTCAGGATCTGACCTTCTTGGTTCGGGTTGCCGGGGTCGTACACGAATAAGATGTCGCGCACGTCGTCGTAGGCGAGCCCTTTAGGATTGGAAAAACCTGTGACCGTCTGCGTGTGCGTTGCAGGGCCGTTGGTGGTGCTCGCAGAGCTGATGACGGTCAACACGCCGCGTTGATCCGAAACGACGAACAGTATATCTTGCGCCGTGTTGTACGCCATGCCGTCTGTTTGGATCAAAGCGGCGATCTGGCGGCTTGAGCTCAGATTGATGTTCGTGTGCGTCGATGCGGCCGCCGCTGCTTGCGTGCCGAATGCATCGAACTCGGCCACAACGGTGCCGAAGTCGCTCGCGAAAAGAATGTCGCGCGCCTTATCATAGTAGAGTTCTTGCGGCCGCGGCGAGCCCTTATATTGGATGCCGGGATCGGTGATGTTCAGCGTGGCGGTGGCAGCCGGCGCGGAATTGCCGCCTGTGCCAAGCGTGCTCGCGCTTGAATAGATCTGCAGGACCGGCGCATTGCCGACCGTGACGAAGAGCAAATCGTGGGTGTCGTCATACGCAGCTGCTCCGTTGATATTGGCAAGCGGAGCTGAAGTAGCCGTAGGCCCGACGTTGTTGAGCGTGCTAGCCGCCGTATACACATCTACCGGTGCACTACTGCCGGGGCATCCGCCCGCCGCGCAGAGCGGAACCCACAAGACATCCTTATCCGGTGAGTACACCGCATCATCGAAGGTGTTCGAATTGGTCGTGAGCACCGACGACGCGGCCGCGAAACCGTTCTGACCCGACGCGTTCTTGTACACCCGAACCGCATGCGAGGTGGTGTCCTGGACATACAGCGTGTCAGGGAAAGGCGACGGACTGACCGACGAAACGGGCGTGGGTGTGGTGCCAGTCGTATACTTGCCGCAGCCGCCGACCGCGACGAACGCGAACGCGAGAAACGCGAAAAACAGGGTGATACCCGAGCGTGGGGTCATCTAGTGCACGGTCTCCTACGGATGTGTGGCGGGGGCATGAAAAACGGCGCTCCAGCGATGCCGGCGCCGCACCCTTGCGCTGGTCTTGCGTTGGGCACGGGCTTCGCTTTTTGGGTCCGCGACCCTCCCCCAGGCAATGCCGCGGGACGCGTACTAGGGCAAGCATCGTTTGCCCAATGGAGGAGGGCAAGCAACGCTTGCCCTCCTTCGTCGTCATGTATTAGGTTCTCGTACTAGGGCAAGCATCGCTTGCCCATTGATTGTAGGAGGGCAAGCATCGCTTGCCCCGGACGTTATACCTTTAGAGAATATGAGAAGATTATCTGGTGGTACGGAGAGACCGCGGTGGGCACGTACGGATAGTACGACTCACCGATGTAGGCGGGGCTTATGCCCGCGTTGAGCGTGTAGAACGGATTCGATCCATAACCGATCACCTGCATGTTCGTCGGATACTCCCAGGGATAACCCTGGTTGTGCACCATCGTGAACAGATTGGTGAACAGCAACGACGCTTTTGTGCGGCTGGTCAGGTCGTGCGAAATGCCGAAGTTCATCGTCAACCACGACGGACCTTTGAGCGAACCGAACGCGTCGAACGTGTGCGTGTACGGATCGGGCACGCCGCCGAAGTCCAGCGGATCGCCGTACGGATTGCCGGACTGATACGAGAAGCCCGGCGTGAAGTCCCAACCGTTCACGCGCTCGTCCAAGTTGAGATTCCATACCCACTTCACGTCGTAGGAACTCGTCGCCGGCGGTGATTGCACGTACGACGGCGAGTAGTATGCGTTCGGATCCATCAGCGCGTAGTGCTTTGTTGTGGTGGGCAGTGCGTTGTAGGCAGCGATCTGCGCGTTGATGAGGTCGATGATCGACTTGCCGTTGCCTGCGGGCCCGAAGTGGATCTTCGAGTCCGTATACGTGCCGGCAAGCGTGGCCGTGAGGCCATTGTCTGTGGTCCTGTTCTTTTGCAACAGGATTTCGGCGCCGTGAATGCGCGCGTTGCCGAAGTTGTAGCCGGTCACAAATGACGGCTGCGTGGGATTAACCGGCAAGTTGAGCACTTGACCGCGCGTTGTGCGAGCATACGGCGTGAGCTTGAACGACAGCCCAGACCCGAAGTCGTGCTCATACGAGAAATCGTAGTTCGTGCTGTCCTCGGGCTGCACGTTGTGGACGGCGAGGAAGCCCAAGCCGTTGTAGAACCGGTTCAACACGGCGACGGTCTCGCCGACGCCGAATTGCGGCGCCGCCCGGTATTCTTCGAATGCCGAGTTCGGCGGCTGGACGTAGCGACCGACCGACGCACGGAAAACGTCGCTCGGCGAAGCGGCATACGTCACGCCGAAGCGCGGACTGAACTCATTGAACATGAGGTCGCCATTGACGTCCTGCCACTTGGCCGCACCCGGTAGCAATGCCGGATTAAAGCCGGATGTTCCGGGCGTCCCCGCGAGCGTCGTCAAGTAGCCGTTGCACGGCTCGCCGGCCGCGTAGGCGTATCCGTTGAGGCACAGACCGTAGCGGTTCTGCGACTCTTCGGCGATTCCGCCGGCGCCGGTGAGCTGCAGCGGCATGAGCGCGAATTTGAACTGGTCGTAGCGCACGCCTAGGTCGAAGTTGAGCTTGTCGCTCGGCTTGTAGCTGTCGGCCAACACGACGTCGCTTGTGATCGGCGTCGTGCTCGACCAGTAGGCGTACGGCCCGTTGATCTGCGCAACATTCGTGTAACCGGGATCGCCGCACGCCTGATGGTTTGGCGCATTCGTCGTCAGTTTATTCGACGCAAGGTCGCCGCAAACGACGTAGCCGCCCGCCGCATTCACGCTCAGCCCCTGGTCTTGCATGACCAGCCAGTTGGCGTAGTTGTAGCGCAGCGTCAGGTCTTTGGAATAATCCGCGTCGAACTTGATGAGGTTCTTGCTGTTGAACTGGTTCTGATAGTTGAGCGAGACGCCCGTCGCGTTGTCGTGCAACGTGTAGAACGTGCCGCCGTTGAGCCCTTCGGTGGGCTCGTCAATGGCCCAACCGGAGTAGAGCGAGTACGCGAACAGCCGCACGAACGATGTGTCCGTCAACGACCGCGTGTAGCCCAACTTCTCGATGTTGTATTGGGTGCTCTGGCTGTCGGTAAACCCTTCCGGAATGGCGCCGATCGATCCGCCCGCTGTCGGCCATGTGTAGACGCCGAGCTTGGCCGGATCGTACGGCTGATTGAGTCCGCCCTTCCACGGGTTGCCGATCGGCCACAGCAGACGGCCGGTTGCGGGATCCGACCCGCCGCCGGTCTCGAAGCCGTAGAAGTTCGGATCCAGGTTCGAGCCCGAATACGGGAACGGACCGCCGGTGGTGCCCATCACCGCCAGCGCCTGGAAATCATCGGACAGCCCGTTGTGGGTGAATGTCCAATGCAGGTTCGCCGCGGTGTCGCGCGCTTGGTTGTACGGAAGCGCGTTGTTCGTGAAGAACGACTGGCCCATCGGCACGTTGTAGTTGTGCGCCACACCGCAGTTGTAGAACTGCGGAGCGGCCGGGTCCGTCGTCTGGAAACCGAACCGGCCCACGACATTGGAGCAGTTCACTTCGTTCGCGCCGACGTTGAAATGGTAGTTGTCTTCGTTGCCGCGGTCGCCGTACAGAAAGCTCTGATCGTTCGACTGCGTCGAGACGTAGTAGTTGAAGCGGCCGTCGGGTGTGGCGCCGTACATCGCGAGCTGCAAGGCGTGGGCGAATGCCTGACCGCCGAACGAGCCGCTGAAATCCGCACCGCCCGGGTACCGTCCGCGCTGGATCGTGCCGTTGATGAAGCCCGACATCGCGCGCCCCGAATCGGCCGGCGCGCCGCCGGTGTAGACCTCGACGCTCGCAAGGCCGTTGGTCGCGAGCGCGGTGCCGTTGAAGAAGTCGAAGCCGCGGTTGAGCGGAATGCCCTCAAGCTCGAAGCCGACTTGATCGTATGCGCCGCCGCGAAGCGACAGCGTGCCTTGGCCGTTGTACGTGCCGCCGGTTCCGACCGCGCGCACAACGCCCGGCAGCGAACCCACGACTGCGTTTTGGCTGTAAAGCGACTCGGCGCCGCCCGACGAGCCTTGATAGCCCGCGATCTTCGACGCGTTGACGGCGTACAGATCGCCGGTGACCGTTTTCGACACGGCACCCGCCTGTGCGGTTGCAGTGACGTGACCGAGCACGGCCGTGGTTGCGTGTACTTTGAGATCGCCGTTCGTGTTCTGATCGGCCGTGACCGTGACGCCCTCAAGCGTCGACGGGTCGAAGCCCGTCTTGGATGCGGTGATGTTGTACGTGTCGGGAGCGAGGTTGAGGACCGCGTAGAAGCCTTTAGCATCGGTGGTCACACCTGCGTTCTGCGAGGGTGATGCCGCTGTTATCCGGACGCCCGCGACGGGGGCGCCGTTTTGGTCCGTTACCGTGCCGCTGATGGAGCCCGTCGTGCCGGCCAGAACCCAAGTTCCCTGGACCAGCATTGCGACGATCGCCAAGACAGCGATGCGGAGTAGGCCCTTGATACCCATAGGGTTTCCTCCTGAGGCGTTTTGCATGAAAATCGGCCGGCTTTGGGCAGGCCGAAAACTAATCTTATAGTTTCGCCCCCCCTGGGACCTTTGGACTCATATTATTTTAATGTTCGCCGCGGACATGTAAAAAGAGGGCCCCGGCGCAATGCCGGGACCCTCTGGTTGTAGTTCTACGAGATATTAGGCGATCAGAGTTTGATCTTCAAGCCCAAGCCCGCGTTGAACACTCCTTGGGTCGGGTTCTCCTGATACGGGTACTGCAGCATCGGTTGGAACTTCGCCCCTGGGTTGTAGAAGTTCGAACCGAATGTGAGCGGTGCGCCGTAACCAGGCAACGTGTAGCCGCAGACCTTGTTGCTTGCGAATCGTGTCCACGGTTCCGTTGTTCCGCCGGAGCACTGATCGATGATGTTCGCCATGTTGAGCGTGAGCGCAACCCGCGGGCTGACATCGTACGAGAACTGCATGTGCATCAGGATCTGGTTCGGCGCTCTGAAAGCACCGAGGTTGTCGAAGTTGCCGGTCACCGGATCCGGTGTCGGAATCCGGCCGGTGCACGCGAGTGCATCGAACGGAGCGCCCGTGCCGCCGAACTTGTAGCGCGGATCGCCGGTTATGGTCGCTCCGCCAGCAAGTGCCTGCGGGCAGCTCGCCGGATCAACGCCGTAGCCGGTCAGCGGGTCGCCGTAGTAACCGCCCTCAAAGAACTGGAACTGCGGCGAGATCGCCCACTTGTCGTGTTTGAAGTTCAGCACGAGCGTCGCGGCAAACGGCGTTTCGTACGAACCGGAAGCCGCTTCAACGGCGCCCGGAATCGTGCTGAACGGCACGTAGTTTCCGTTCAGATCGAATAGCGGCCGAGCAGGTGCGTTGAAGTACGGGTTGGCGATGCCGCTGTCTTCGGTGGCTATCGCGTTTGCGCCGCCGAATGTACCGCACAACGCGTGCGGATCGGACGTGCCCGACTTGCCCGCGCACGCGCTGGTGTACGAGTTGTACTGCTGGATGGCGAGGTTCACCGTGCTGAGCACGCTGCCGCCATTTTGCGTCGGGCTGTATGCGATGTAGCTGTGGGTGTACGTCGCCGAGAGCAACCCGGACAGCCCGTTGTGGTTGAAGTCGCCCTTCGTCAGTTCGAACTCGACGCCGTCTGATGTCTGGCGGCCCACGTTGAGTCCGGACACAAAGCCCGTCTTCTGGTCGAGGAAGAAGTTCTGGATCTGATCTTTCGTCTGGCGCAAGAACGGCGTGAGCTTGAAGCTCATGTCGCCGGACTGGTGCTCCCACGAGAAGTCGTAGTTGTTCGATGTCGGCGGCCGGATTGCGTGCGTGGTGGTGGTGAAGCCGATCGGCCAGAAGTTGTTTGCATCGTACGACGCGAGGTCTTGCTGCAGCAGGTTGTACTGTTCGTAGGCCGTGTTAGGCGCCTGCGTGTACTTGCCGTAGCTAAAGCGCAGCACGTTGTTCGGGTTAAGAGTGTACGTGCCGCCGATGCGCGGCTCGAACTCGTTGTACGATGTGGTGTCGTTCGGAAGATTCGTCATCTTCGCGACGACCGTCTGAACGCCGTTCTGAACCGGACATAGTTGCCCCACGCCGGCGTCGTTGGCACCGTTGTAGAACGGCACGTGACCGCCGCCCGGTAGGACGCAATACGAGTTGTTGAACGCGTTGAACCAGAAGTCGCGCGCCGCTCCGCCCGTATCGGAGAGTTTGTAGCGGAAGCTATCCATGCGGATGCCGATGTTGAACAGCAGCTGCGATGTGGGCTTCCATTGGTCGGTGAGCGAAGCGGACAAGAACGTCGGCTTGGCTTGGTTGCCGCCGCCGTAACGTCCGTTCTCAGCCGCGAACCATGCACATGGCCCGGTGCCGCATGTTGTCGGCAACGCCGGAAGTGCGGCGCCTGTCGCCGCATTCGCCAGTCCGACGTTTACAGCGTTGCCGCTGTAGCAACTCACGGGTGAGCCTTCCGACGTGTAGCAGACGCCCGAATGCGGTGCGTTTGCGTTCACGGCGTACAGGAACGAGTCGGCTCCGGTGACACGGTTGAGACCGACCAATTCGCTGATCATCGTATCGTCGTTGGCGCGGTAATCGTTTGCGAACGTATCGCTAACTTCGACGTTGATGAGGTTCTTGTCGTTGATCTGACTCGCATACGACGCGCTGGCGCCGTTGGTCATGGTCTGCACGTAGTAGTTGAGCGGGCAGTAGCCGATGAACGTGGTCCAGCCCGTGTTCGGGCAGGTCTGCGGCCACTCGGAATAGTTGTTGTATGCGTAGATTCTGAAGTACGAAGATGTACCGATGTTCTTCTGGTACTGCAGCTTGATGATCGAGTTGGGGTTGGCCGTACCGTCGCGTTGGTTGGGGTCGATCGCAGCCAATTGGTTGCCGAAATACGGCGACCCGTGTGCACTGTTGGGGTTGTACGCGAAGTTTACGGAGTGGACCATCGGCTGGAGCTGATCTTCCGACAAGCCTGCGGGAAGCACCCCGCCGACTTTGCCGAGGTATTGCCACCCGATGCCATTTGTGCCGAGTCCCTGAAAAGGACCGCTCAAGTAGCCGAACACCGGCGCGCCGTTGAGTTGCTGTTGAATGCCGGGAACGGTGACGCCCCAGTCCGACGCTGAGCTGTAGTACGTGTTGTGCAAGTACGAGTTATCGTACAGCAGTTGGATGTCGTCCTTGCCGGCATCGTTCTTGTGCGGCAGGCCGAAGTGCAGGTTGATGACATTTTCATAATCCCAGACGTCTGAGACGTTGAAGCTGTCCACCGGCGAGGCAAGCGAGATGCCGCCAGGACCGATGTGCGTCGCATAGCACGACTCGAAGTTCTTGGCATCCGGCGTGTAGACTACCGGTTGGCCAGGATTCTGCGAGACGATGCAGCCATCACCAGGCGAGAGCCGGTTGGACGGCGTGCCCCACATGCTCTGGATGCTGGCGCCATTGTCGTTGCCGAAGTAACGGAACGACTGATGGTAGCCGCCAACGCCCACGAAGTACGTGAAGTTGCGATCCGGTGTGGCACCGCCTATTTCGAGGCTGGCCTTGTTGTATAACGCGGGGTACCCCACGCCAAGGCTCAGCTCGCCATAGCCGGGATACGTGCCATTGCGGATGACCTGGTTGATGTAGCCGGCCAAGCCTTGCGACTCGGAGCTGGCAGGCGCTGCGCCCGTGTAGACTTGCAGTTCCTGTTGGCCGAGAGCTGAGGCGGTTGACGTCGGATAGTTGTCGTACGAGCGCAGAACGGGTACACCGTCGAACTCGTAACCGACTTGGTCGAAGTCGCCGCCGCGGATGTGGATGGTTTGGAACCAGCCCATTTGTCCGGCTGGGACCACGACGCCTGGAACTGCAGCGATGGCGCCATAAGCGGCATCGAGACTTCCGCCGCCGCCGAGCGTTGCGACTTTAGCTTGCTGAGAAGCGCTGACCGAGTAGACGTCTGACGTCGTTCCAGCCTTGACGAGCGCGCTCGCCGCAGTGGTGGTGACGTGTCCAAGGACTTTGGTCGACGCTTGCATCGTCAGTTTCACGACCTGGGTGTTGTCTGCGAAGATCGAGACGCCAGGTTGTGCTATCGTGTCGTATCCGTCTTTGCTTCCCGTGACTTCATACGTGTCCGGGGTGAGCGAGACGAATGAGAAGTGTCCTGTACTGCCGGTGATCGTTGATACCGACTCGGACGGAGATGATGCTGTAACTTTTACGCCCGCTAACGGAGTGCCGTCCTGCAACGTCACACTACCGTTGAGCGCACCAGTTGTGCCTGCCAGTGCCCATGTTCCCTGGAAGAGCAGCAACGCCACCGCCAAGAGGGCGATTCGAACCCAACTGTTTTTCGACATTGAGGTTCCCTCTTGATGTGCTTCTTAGTGAAGCACGCATGAAACGACGCGAACCGTCGTTCGTGCGTACCAAAATGGAGCGAGCGGCACCATTGCCTCTCACTTCCACGAGGCGCGTTTCCATATTAAACAAATCCTAACCTTGCGCTAAGATTTGTTTTGCGGGACACGATTCGAGGTGTGATGTGGCCTGGTTCGAGATGCCGGAAATGTCGAGCCGGCCTTTATGGCCGGCCTGGCCGAGGATAAACCTTGGCCCTACGAGGAGGCGATCGCGCGCTTCACCAGCCCGGGGATGTCCGAGGGGCTGTCGGCGACCGGCACGTTGACCCGGTGAAATGCTACGACCTTCGATTCCGGCGTCCCGGAATTGCCGCTTATGATCGCGCCCGCATGCCCCATGCGCTTACCCTTTGGGGCCGAGCGGCCGCCGATGAACGAAACGGCCGGCTTTGTGAATTTCCGGTCTTCGATCATTTGCGCGGCATCTTCTTCGTCGGTGCCGCCGATCTCGCCGACGATGACGACCGCATCCGTCTCTGAATCGGCTTCGAAGGCTTCGAGACAATCGACGAACACGCTGCCGATGATCGGATCACCGCCGATGCCCACGCATGTGCTCTGGCCGATCCCGTTGCGCGTAAGGTGGTCGACGATCTCGTATGTTGCGGTGCCGCTGCGGCTGATGAGCCCGACGCGGCCAGGAGCGAAAACGTGGCCGGGCATGATCCCTGCGAGGGCAGCGCCGGGTGAGATGACGCCCGGGCAGTTGGGGCCGACCACTCGAGTGCCCGGCCCGATCACCGCCATGGCTTTGATGACGTCGTGCACCGGAATGCCCTCGGTGATGCAGATGACCAGCTCAATGCCGGCGTCGGCCGCTTCGAGGATCGCATCGGCGGCGAACGGCGGCGGCACGAAGATCACGCTGACGTTCGCGCCGGTTTTTTCGCGCGCTTCGGCGACGCCGTCAAAGACGGTGAAGCCTTCGACGGTCTGGCCGCCCTTGCCGGGCGTGACGCCGCCGACCATATTCGTGCCGTACGTGCGCATGCGATTCGCGTGATAGAGACCTTCGCGCCCGGTGATGCCTTGCACGATGACTTTCGATTTCTTGTCGAGGTAGATGGACAATGTTGTCTCCGTCTCTGTCTTTTTTGTACTAGGGCAAGCAACGCTTGCCCTGGGCGAGCGAAGCTCGCCCTAATACGTGTTTATTTTTTCGCTAACGCCACTGCTTCGCGCGCGCCGTCATTCATCGTCTCCACCGATTTGATGCCGTTGGCGGACAAGAGCGCGCGGCCTTCCTTTTCGTTCGTGCCCGTCAGGCGGATCACAAGCTTGTCCTTGGTCCAACCGCCGCCGGACAGCGCTTCGATCAATCCTTTCGCGACCTCGTCGCCGCGCGTGATGCCGCCGAAGATGTTGATGAACAGCGACTTCACTTTGGGGTTGGAGGTGACGATGTTGACCGCTTCGCGCATCACGTCGGCCTTCGCGCCGCCGCCCACGTCGAGGAAGTTCGCCGGTTCGCCGCCGGCTTGCTTCACCGCGTCGAGCGTGCTCATGACGAGGCCCGCGCCGTTGCCGATGATCCCGACGTCGCCGTCGAGCTGCACGTAGTTGTTCTCGCCCAAGCCGGCAGCGATCGCGCGTTCTTTGAGCGGATCGCTTTCCGTCTCAAGCTTCCACGATGCAAGTTCGGGGCGCCGGAAGAGGCCGCTGTCGTCGAGCTCGACTTTGGCATCCGACGCGATGAGCTTTCCGTCTTTGGTGATCGCAAGCGGATTGATCTCGACCAAGATCGCGCCCACATCGAAGAAGAGTCCGTACAGTTTGCCGAGCAACGCGCTGAACTGGTTCCAGATCTCCTTGGGCAATCCGGCCTCGCGCGCGACTCGGCGGCCGACGAATGCGGAATACCCCATTGCCGGATTGATGCGATACTTTGCTATCGCTTCCGGATGATTATCGGCGACCTCTTCGACATCCATGCCGCCCATGGCCGACGCCATGATGATCGGCCGCTTGCTCGCGCGGTCGATCGCGATCGAGAGATACAGCTCCTTGGCGATGTCGACGCGCTGCTCGATCCAGATTGTTTTCGCGATCTCGCCTTCCGGGTTTTGCGCGTTGGCGATGCGCATGCCCAGGATGGCTTTGGCCGGCTCGACCACATCATCGGCATTGTTGCAGAATTTTATCCCACCGGCTTTTCCGCGCCCTCCTACCAGCACTTGCGCCTTCACAACCGACGGAACGGGATTTGCGCGCATGATCGCGACGGCCTCATCCACACTGGACGCAGCCTTGCCGGGCGGCGTGGGAATGCCGGCTTCGGCGAACAGCATTTTCCCTTGGTATTCTAAGAGTCGCATTTGGTCTCCGTCGACACGTGGGCAAATGGGCAAGCGATGCTTGCCCTAGTACATTAGAGGCGCCCGAGGAGTTCGCGCGCGATGACGATGCGCTGCACTTCGGACGTCCCTTCATATATTTCGGTGATCTTCGCATCACGATAATAACGCTCGGCCGGAAATTCCGTGGTGTATCCGTAGCCGCCGAGGACTTGCACGCATTCCGCCGCGTGCTTGCGCGCCGCGGTTGAAGCGAAGAGTTTGGCTTTTGAGGATGCGTCGAGCATCGGCATGTCGCGGTCTTTCATCCATGCCGCGCGATAGAGCAAGAGCCGAGCGGCGTCGAGGTCCACGGCCATATCGGCGATCTTGAACGACACGGCCTGGAAATGTCCGATCGGCGTGCCGAATTGGCGCCGGTCGCGCGCGTACGTCTGCGCCGTGTCCAAACATGCTGCAAGGATGCCGACCGATTGCGCCGCGATGCCGAGCCGCCCGATGCCAAGACTCGCAAGCGCGATCTTGTAGCCTTCGCCTTCGACGCCGAGCAGTCGCTCCGCCGGCACGCGCGCGTCCTCGAACAGCACGTCGGTGGTGTCGGACGAATGGATGCCGAGCTTCTCGGTTTTTCGCCCGAGCGTGAGACCCGGCGTGTCGCGGTCGACCAGAAACGCGGAGATGCCTTTGGGACCCGGCTGACCGGTGCGGGCGAATACGATGAACGCCTTGGCGAAGCCGCCGTTGGTCACCCACTGTTTGCGGCCATCGAGCACGAAATGATCGCCATCGCGAACGGCGCGCGTGCGCAGGCCGCTCGCGTCCGAACCCGATTCGGCCTCGGTGAGCGCAAAGCCGCCGAGCCATTCTCCCGCGCACATGTTGGGGAGGTACATCAAGCGCAGCGCTTCGGATGCGAATCCCTCGATGATGCGCGTGATGAGACCCGCGTGCACGGAAACGGTGACGCCCACGCCGGCGTCGGCCCGGCTCAGCTCTTCGATCGAGATCGCGACGCTGATGGCGTCGAGCTGCGCACCGCCATATTTTTCCGACACCGACATCCCCATGATGCCGATCTCGCCGAGCGATTTGAATAACTCAACCGGAAAAGTGTGGTCGCGATCCCACTGCGCGGCGTGCGGCGCGATCTCGCGCGCCGCGAATGCGCTGACGGCCTCGCGGATGGCGCGCTGATCGTCGCTTAACTCGAAGTTCATGTGTAGATGTAAAAGCCCCGGCCGCTCTTCTTGCCGAGATAACCCGCGGCCACCATCTGCTTGAGCAGCGGACACGGGCGGTACTTGGAATCCGAAAACCCGTCGTGCAGCACGTTCATGATGGCCAAGCACGTGTCGAGGCCGATGAAGTCGGCCAATTCCAGCGGCCCCATCGGATGGTTCATGCCGAGCTTCATCACGGTATCGATCGCCTCGGCCGAACCGACGCCCTCGAAATGCGCATAGATCGCCTCGTTGATCATCGGCATGAGCACTCGATTCGACACAAACCCCGGAAAGTCGCGCACTTCGACCGGCGTCTTGCCGAGGCCGGTGGCGAGCGACCTTACCGCTTCGTAGGTCGCGTCGCTTGTGGCGATTCCGCGAATGACCTCGACGAGCTTCATGACGGGAACAGGGTTCATGAAGTGCATGCCGATCACGCGGTCTGCGCGCTTGGTGGCGGCGCCGAGCGCGGTGATGGATATGGACGAGGTGTTGCTCGCGAGAATCGCCGCGGACGGCGTGGCCTTGTCCAGCGTCGTGAAGATGCGCTTTTTCAACGTCTCATCTTCGCTGGCCGCCTCGATCGCTATCGACACGTCGGACGGTTTCGTCAGGTCGAGATGTGCGCTGATGCGCGACAGCGTTTCGTCGGCCTGCTCCTGTGCGAGCTTACCTTTACTCACAGCGCGGCTCAGGTTTTTCGTTATTGCATCGATTCCACGCTGCACCGCATCGGCGGAGACGTCGTTGAGCAGCACGTCGTTGCCGAACGCCGCGCAGACGTGCGCAATGCCGCCGCCCATCTGGCCGGCGCCCACGACGAGCACGCGCATCTCTGTTAGCGGACTTCCACGAGCAGTGCGTCGCCTTGTCCGCCGCCGCTGCAGATAGCGGCGATGCCGAGACCGCCGCCTCGACGGCGCAACGCATGCACCAAGTGCGCGACGATACGCGAGCCGCTGGCGCCGAGCGGATGACCGATCGCGATGGCGCCTCCGTCGACGTTGACCCGGTCGAGATCCAATCCGAGCCGCTCGGACGACAACAGGCTCACGGCCGCGAATGCCTCATTGATCTCCCACAGTGCGATATCTTCGACCTTAAGACCGTGCGCGTCGAGCAGCTTTTGGGCGGCCATCGCCGGCACGAGCGGCAAGTACGGCGGATCCCAGGCGGCACATGCGTGGCCCTTGACGACGCCGAGCGGCGCCAGACCGTGCGCTTTCGCGAAATCGGCACTGGCCAAGACCAGCGCGGACGCCGCATCGTTCACGCCCGGCGCGTTGCCTGCGGTGATGTTGCCGTTTTTCACGATTGGCTTGAGTTTGGCGAGCACTTCGAGGCTTGTATCCTTGCGCGGCGCCTCGTCGCGATCGACCAGCGTGAACGGCGCGTTCGGATCGGCAAGATACGGTGAGAAGACCTTCGGGTCTGCGACGAATTGCTGCGGTGTCTCGTCTATGCGCATCGCGCCGACACCCACGGGCGATCGCGAGACCGGCACGACGTCGATCACGAGTCTCCCGCGCTGCTTGGTCGCGACTTTAAGCGGGATCATCTCGTCGGCGAATCGGCCTTGCTCGTGCGCTTCGATCGCGCGCTTGTGGCTGCGCAGCGCGAATTCGTCTTGCTGCGCGCGCGTGACGCCGAGATAGGTCGAGACGCCATCGGTGGCGTCGGCCATCATGCAGTGGAAGAACGGGCACCACAAACCATCGTGCACCATCGCGTCGAGGAATTGTCCGTTGCCCATCTTGTAGCCGAAGCGTGCGTTCGGCGCCATGTACGGCGCGTTCGACATGCTTTCCATGCCGCCGGCGACGACCGTGCGCGCGTCGCCCGTTTGGATCAAACGGTGACCGTTCGCGATCGCGAGCATTCCGGAAGCGCAAACTTTGTTGACCGTGTCGGCCACCACGGTTTTCGGCAGGCCTGCGATGAGCATGGCTTGTCGAGCCGGCGCTTGACCCGCACCGGCCTGGATCACTTCGCCGAGGATGACGAAGTCGAGATCCTCGTGAGCGACGCCGCTCTTGGCGACCGCGGCGCGCACCGCTTCGGCGCCGAGCGTGGTGACGGCGAGCGACGATAAGCTGCCGCCGAGTTTGCCGACCGGCGTGCGCACGGCCGAAAGTATGACTGTTTCATTCATAGTATTCATGACATCCGCGTATTTTCCCGACCCGCAGGATGCGCCTCCAAAAAAAGAGGCCGCCTTGCGGCGGCCTATGCAGTGCAAACCCCGTCCGGCGATGGTGCCTAAAGGACGCCCTACTCAATCCGTTTGGACGAGTCGGTCATCCCGGCGGCGGCGTTCGCCGGGTCTCCGCAGAACCGACCAAGTCTTAGTCGGACGGGGTGATTGCCTTTCGCAGGATAGCACCGCGTTTGCTTCCGGCACAAGCCAACGGTTGTTCGAGAAAGCCCGTAGTCTGGTCCCACGATGCGGAATGTTTAGGATATTTCTCCGACGGGTTTCCTATCGGGTTCTTTCCGGGACATTTGCCTTAGAAAAAGACGCCGAGACCGCTCCAGGGGCCGAGCTTGAGGACAACCACGATCACCATGAGCGCGAAGAACGTGAGCGTGATTATCTCGGCACGGGCGATCACATTTCCGTGCCAAACGCCCTTGCGCTCGATGACAGGGAGCGAACTGCCAAGCGGCAGCAGACGGGGTACCGTTTCAAGATAACGGCGATATTCTTGACCGAACAATCCGGCGAGATATGCCTCTTCCAATGGGATGATGATGGCGTAGACGCCCAGCACGAGTGCGAGGACCACGATCAGCAGCATGCCGGCCTCGGCGATCGAGATGCCACCGGAGAACGCAAACCAAAAACCGAGCGCGACGATCGCGTTGGCGAGATAGAGCGGGTTGCGCACCGAGCCGTAAGGGCCGGCGGTGACAAGGGTCGGAGCCGTCACGATCTCCGCGCGCGTCGTGACGCCGGAGTAGCCCACTGCCCAAACGCGGAGAAGTTCGCCCAGCACTGCGATCGCGACGCCGACGACGGCGCTCGCGACCGACGGTCTGCCGAAGATCAGCAGCACAAGCGCGACGGGCACGAGCAGCGCGCCGCGGTTCTTGAACACAAGCGTGCGAAATCCGCCGGTGTTTACGTGCATCCCGGCGTAGGTTTGAGATTCTACGAAGCCGACCTTTATATGTGGGAGCGCAAGCCCGTACTAGGGCAAGCATCGCTTGCCCATTTCAAATTGTAGGGGGGGCAAGCTTGTACTAGGGCAAGCATCGCTTGCCCCATGGTTTGCGATGGCAACATCATCTGTGGGACCGATGTTTATCATCGGTCTGGCCGACCATGAAGGTTGGCCCCACAGAGAATCGCGGTGCGCTACGCGTACGACGCGAGCAAGTCCGTCAACGTTTGAGAAAGAGGAATCGACGGCCGCCAACCGGTGGTGCGCTGCAACGCGCCGGCGTCGCCGACGAGCAGCGGCGTGTCAGATGGTCTCATGCGCGCAGGGTCTTCTTCGACCTTCACGGTGACGCCCGCGATGCGCGCCAACTCATCGACGATATCCCGCATGCTCACGACCGCTCCGCTGCATACGTTGTACACGTTGCACGGTCCGCCTCGCTCGGCGAGCAGCCGGTACGCGGCGACCACGTCGCGGACGTCGAGGAAATCGCGCAATGCTTTGAGATTGCCGACGTGAAGGACCGGCGGCTGTTCGCCGGATCGGATCGCGGCGATCTGTTGTGCGAATGCCGGCGCGGCGAATGCCTCGCTTTGTCCGGGGCCTGTGTGATTGAACGACCTTGTGACGAGCGCACGCACCCAACCGCAGCGCGCGTACTGGAGCGTCGCCACCTCGGCCGCGGCTTTGCTCGCCGCGTAAGGGTTGACCGGCCGCAGCGGCGCGTCTTCGCGCAACGGCATCTGCGCCGGGTCCGCCGCGCCGTACACATCGGCCGATCCCACCACGACGACCATCGCATCGGGCGCTTCGTGCCGGCAAGCGTCGAGCAACCTCACCGTGCCGAGCAGGTTGACTTCAATGGTGTCGGCGGGATCCGAGATGGATGCGGGCACGTTCGACTGAGCCGCAAGGTGGAAGATCGCATCGGGCCGCGACACGTTGATGGCCGTGCGCAGTGACTCCGGCTCTAAGAGGTCGATGCGATGCCAATGCATCGCGCTCGCCCGAACGGCATCGAGTGTGCGGAGCGGCATGCGCGGCGCGCGCGAACCCCCGTGCACTTCGTAGCCCGCGTCTTGCAGTTCTCGGACGAGCCACTGACCGACGAAGCCGTCCGCTCCGGTGATGAATGCGCGCACTATCGCTCACCCCATGGGCAAGCGATGCTTGCCCTCCTACATGCGTGAGCGAAGGGATTATTTGCCACGCAGCCTCGCCAGATCGGCCTCGACCATGTCTTTGATCAATTCGGCGAACGCGACTTTCGGTTTCCAGCCCAGCTTTGCGCGGGCTTTGCTTGGGTCGCCCACGAGCAAGTCGACCTCCGCAGGACGGATGAATTTTGGATCCAGCACGACGTGTTCGCGCCAATCGACACCCGCCGCCCCGAATGCGGATTCCACGAGTTCTTGGACGCTGCGCGTCTCGCCGGTGGAAATCACGAAGTCGTCCGGTTCGTCTTGCTGAAGCATGAGCCACATCGCTTCGACGTAGTCGCCGGCGAAGCCCCAATCCCGGCGCGCATCGAGGTTGCCCAGCCGCAGTTCGGTGCTCAGCCCGAGTTTGATGCGGGCTGCTGCATCGGTCACTTTGCGAGTGACAAACTCCAAACCGCGACGCGGACTTTCGTGGTTGAAGAGTATGCCCGAGCACGCGAACAAACCGTACGATTCGCGGTAGTTCACGGTGATCCAGTGGCCGTAGACTTTCGCGACCCCGTAAGGGCTGCGCGGATAGAACGGCGTGCTCTCCTTCTGCGGCGTCTCGAGCACTTTGCCGAACATCTCGCTGCTCGAGGCCTGGTAGAAACGCGCATCGGGTTTGTTGCCGCGCAGCGCCTCCAACAGTCGCGTCACACCCACCGCGGTGAATTCGGCCGTGAGCACAGGTTGGGTCCACGAAGTCGGCACAAACGACTGCGCGGCCAAGTTGTATATCTCGTCGGGCTGCGCTTCACGAATCGCCGTCGCGAGGGAATGCTCGTCGAGCAAGTCGCCGGACAGTAACGTGATCTTGTCGACGATGTGCGCGATGCGGTCGAACGAATTGGTGCTCGAACGTCGGGTGATGCCGAAGACCTCATAGTTCTTGGAGAGCAAGAACTCGGCGAGGTACGAGCCATCCTGGCCGGTTATGCCGGTGATGAGCGCGCGTTTGGACAAGAGCGATCTCCCTCGGCTCGAAGGTGCAGTGACGAGGTCATTCCTCGTTCGCGCCTGTCGTCACCTCGCGTCAGACGACGGCCGCATCGACGCCGGGGGCGACCCGTTCGTTGGCGTACGCGACGAGCCCGATGCCCGCCAAAGCGATCAGTCCGCCTATCGCGGTCGTCACCGGCACCGTCTGGTGCAGCACGATGAATGCCAGCACCGCTGCGATGAGCGGCTGCGAAAGAAAGCTGACGGCCACGACGGCCGCCGGCAAATAGCCCAGTGAGCGCTGGATGAGCGTGTGCCCCACGATCGTGACGATAAGCGCGAGCGCGAGAGCCAGCCACAGGTCGTGCAGCGTTATCGCGGGCGAGTAGCGCGTCGCCGCCATCATCAGCCACGTGCACACGGCGCACGAGATGTAGACGACGGTGGCGTAGCGCGTCGTGTCCACGCGTATCCGGACGCGCCGCCCGATGAGCAAGTACCACGTTTCGGCGAGCGCCGCCGATAGTGCGAGCGCATCACCGGCGAGCGCGGATCCCGATATCCGTATGTCCATACCTGCCACGACCAACGTCCCCGCGACGGCGACCAAGATGCCGGCGACCGCAAGCGGCCTCGGCTTTTCCGCGAAGAACATCGCGCCGAAGAGCGCGATCCAAATCGGATCGGTGCTCACGAAAAGCATCGCGCTCGAAACCGAAGTGAAGTGAAGGCCGACGGCCCACAGCGTGAGATCGATTGCGAACAGCGCACCGGCGGTGATGGAAAGTGCGAGATCCCCGCGGCGCATCGCCGTCTGCGCTGCCGCGCGCGCACCGCGCCTCGAGAACGCGAGGAGCGGCAAGACCAAGAGCGCGGCGAATAGACTGCGATATGCCACCATGGCCATCGCCGGCGCATGCGCGAGCGAATAGAAGATGCCCGCGCACGACAAGCCGATGACGCCCAGCAAGAGCAGCGGGTAGCGCGCAACGGCGCTCCCGCGTGGCTCGCCGGCCGTCAACGGTCGCGAGCGGCGGTGTCCAGCGCCCGTTCTTGTTCGCGTGTCTCCTTGCGCTGGCGGTAGCGCAATTCGCCTTGCTGGTAGCGAAGTTTCTCGCTGGCTGTTTCCGGGATGACGGGCAGAACGGACGCCGGTCGCCCTCGTTCGTCCAAGGCGACGAAAATGAGATACGCCGATGCGACGTGGTTACGTTTGCCGGTCGCCAGATTTTCGGTGTCGATATGAACGCCGACTTCCATCGACGTCTTGTGCGTGAAGTTGACTGCCGACTTCAATTCGATCATATCGCCGATGCGCACGGGGTGCAGAAAATCCAAGCGGTCGATGCTTGCAGTGACGCACAGCTTCCCCGCGTGGCGGATCGCCGCTGCGGCAGCCGCTTGGTCGACCAGCTTCATGATGTGGCCGCCGTGGACGTTTCCCATCGGGTTGGCGTCGGCAGGTTCGGCAAGTGTGGCGAGAACGGTGACGGAGGCGGCAACGGGCTTGCCGGCTGGAATTACGGCTTTTTGGTCGGTCATGGGCTCACGTGTTCGCCTCGCGCGACCGGGGTTCCGGGGCCTAGAGGATACCGGCGAACTAATGATGCGCTAGCCGGGACACGGGGCCGGGTGTCACGTATCAAGCACTATCGTGCAACTTTTCTGCGTCGGAACGGTAGATTAAGGTGACGGGAGGTTCGGTCATCAACGCGACGGTGCCGGGAGACGAGACGCTCGTAGCGCTCGTGCTCAAAGGAAACTCCCAGGCTTTCGCGCCGCTCGTGGAGCGCCATCAGCGCGGGATCGTCAACTTCATCTACGCATGCGTCCGCTCGGGCGAGGACGCAAACGATCTAGCCCAGGAGACTTTCATGCGCGCATACGCCCACCTTCGGACCTTCAACCCGACGCTCGGCAAGTTCTCAACATGGCTTTATCAGATCGCGCGCAACGTCGCCCGCACACATCTCGGCAAAGAGAGCCGCCGGCCGCAGACCGAAGATCTCTACGAAGACGAAACAATCGAGCAGCGCCTGCCGGAGACGAGACGCGATGCCGCGCCCGAAGCGACGCTCATCGCCGCCGAGGACGAGGCGCTCGTGCGCGATGCGCTCGCCCACATTCCCGAAAAGATGCGCGCCGCGTTGGCGTTACGTTTTTTCAATCATCTCGAATATCAGGAAATAGCAGATACGATGCAAGTGACCCTCGGCAACGTCAAGACGCTGATCCACCGCGGCAAGGCGGCGTTGGCGCGGGAGCTGGCGCAGGACCGGACCGCCGGTCTGATCGCCTCATCGATCCAAAGGGAGGTGCGCGGACGTGAATTGCTCAGCTTGTAGTGCAAGACTATCCGCTCATCGCGACGGCGAACTTTCGCGAGCCGATGCATTGCTGATCGCCGGTCACCTGGCCGGCTGCCCGTCGTGCAGCGCACTCAACGCGCGTCTGCAGCGTGTCGACGAAGTGCTTGAATCGCTCTCGTTCATCGAACCCGGCAAAGATTTCACCGCATTGGTAATGGCAAAGATCGCCGAGATGCCGGCGCACGCGCCGAAACGGTTCTCGGTCTGGTGGATGGGCGGATACACCGCCGCTGCGTGGGCAGCATTTGCTACGCTGACAGCGACTCATGTCTTCAATCCGCAAGACGTCGTGGCCGAACTCGGCGCATTTGCCGGCAAGACCGGATTCGCCATGGAGACCCTCTACAAGATCGGTGCGCATTTCCACCTCATCGACGTCGCCTCAGCGGCAGTCGTTATAGAAATAGCAATGCTGGCCGTCGGCGCCACCGTCGGCCGCAAGTATCTGCCGCGCCTTGGCTTGGCGTTGTTGGGAGCCCAACCGTGATAATGGATATTGCACTGTCGCCCGTCCGACGCACACCGGCGGGGCTGTTCGCGGCACTAGCCGCAGTCGCAGGCGTCGCCCTATTCTGCGCGCCCGCCACCGCTGCATATGGTCACAGTGAAGGCGACCGCGTCGTCTTTGGATCGAGCGTCGTCATCCCAGTGGGCGATGAAGTGAAAGGCGACCTGGTCGTGATGGCCGGGAGCGCCGAAGTGCATGGCACGGTCGACGGCGACGCCGTTGTGATGGCCGGCAGCCTTTACATTGCGCCCGACGGCGTCGTCAAAGGTGAAACCGTCGCGCTCGGCGGCAGCGTCGACAACGAATCCACCGCCAAGCACGGCAATTCAAGCGCTGCGTCGCCGATGCCCACGATGCGCACCTACGTCGTTCCGCCGGTCACCGATCGGACGGACCTTTCCGACGACAGCACCTTTGACGGCCGGCGGGCGTGGGTCACCGTGTTGATCTTCATCGGCATCTTGACACTGCTCGCGTTCGTCTTCTTCCCGGCGCGCACCAAGCTGACGCTCGAACATTTTCTCCACAAGCCGGCGCTCGCAGGCGTGCTCGGCTTCACCTGGCCGTTCACGCTTTCTATCGTGTGCATCGGCTTGGCGATCACCGTGCTCGGCATCGTCCTGATTCCAGTCGCGGTCATCGCGATCGGTCTCGGCTATCTCGTGGGCCGCGCCGCGATCGCCACGTTCCTCGGCCAACGCTTCTTCGAGTACAGCAAGGTCGTCGAACCCAATCCGCTCGCAACGCTCGGACTCGGCCTGCTGATCATCACGGTGCTCGAAGGCATCGCGCCGATCTGGGTGGGCATCGTGCTTGAATCGTGTCTGAGCGCGCTCGCCATCGGCGCCGCCACGCTCACGCTGCTGAATAAGGAAAGCTGGCCGCGCATGAATGCGGGTTCGACGCCGACACCCGGCACCTACGCGGGTCCGATTCCGCAACCGGTATTCACGCCGCCCACGCCGCCGCCACCGCCGGGTCCGCCCGCCATCCCGCAATAGTGTTGGTGGTTGTGGAGGGGAACCGTATTCGGGCAACCGTACTAGGGCAAGCATCGCTTGCCCGCGATTCATTTCACATTCGTACTAGGGCAAGCATCG
>DATCBN010000079.1 GCA_036511855.1 Candidatus Eremiobacteraceae bacterium
AACACGGCCGTGATGAATGCCGTGAATACCATCGCCGACGGAATCATCGCGCACCCAGCCCCTACGCCGCCGCCGATCGTCAACGCCATTCCGACGCCAGAGCCCGGTCCGATCGAGACGGCCATGGCACTCATAGCAGCCAACTGGGAAACGACGGGAGGACGGGTCGCGATGATCTGCGTTTGTCTTCTCGCGCTCGTTCTCGTCGCGCGTCTCGCGGGTTTCGGGCGCTCGCGCTAACTTTTCGCCGGGACGAAGATCAACGCTAGTCCGTTCATGCAATATCGCAAGCCGGTTGGTTGCGGGCCGTCGTCAAACACATGACCTAGGTGACTGCCGCAACGACGGCAATGAATCTCGTCGCGCTCCTCGCCGAGCGTGTAGTCCGAACTCTTCCGCACCGCATTCGGGATATGGTCGTAAAAGCTCGGCCAGCCCGTGCCGCTGTCGAACTTGGTGGTGGATGAATACGCGGGCAGTGCGCATCCGGCGCAATCGTAGATCCCTTTGCCGAATTCGCGATCGAGCGGACTAGAAAACGCGATTTCGGTGCCGGCTTCACGCAAGATATTGTACCGGTCGGGAGTGAGCAGCTTGCGCCACTGCGCGTCCGTGTGCGTCACGGTAAACGTTTCCGGCGGTTGGGCGGCGCGGGTGGTATAGCGGCAGGCGACGACGGCGCCGGCCAACCCGGCCGCGCCGGCGAGAAAGAAGGATCTGGTCATTGCGAGGCTCCTCATGGTTGCTTCTACTTCGCTCTACGTGTGGGGGAGTCCGGTGGATGCATCCCGGCGGTAAAGGGAGCAAGCATTGCGTCGACAAACTTCCGCGGCCAAAGGAGATCGATCATGCGCAAATTCTCTGTTTACGCGGCCTGTTCGTGTGCGGTCGCTGCGTTTGTCTTCTTCGCCATGGAAGCCGGCACCGCGGAGCGCTCGGAAGCCGCTAGCGCCCTCACCGGGAAGATGGCGACGATGCAATTTCTCGTCGGATCATGGAATTGCAACGTCAAGATCGGCGCGTCTCCAGGGCAGCCTGCTACAACCGCGCACGGCATCGTGGCGTTCTCAGTGGCGCCGGGCAACACTCTGCACAACCACGTGACTGCAGACGAATACGGGGCCGATACCTATACCGGCTTCGTCGAAAAATCCAAGACGTTTTGGATGAACACCGTCGACGTCTACAGCAATCTTAGCGGCGAGACGTCCTCGGACGGCAAGATATTCACCGGGACGACGATGGGCAGCACCGGCAAGTCGCCGCTCCGCGATACGCTCACGCATCCGTCTGCGACGACGATCCGCGACTATCAGGAATATCAGGCGAAGGGCGTATGGACCATGGCCTCGGATAGCGTCTGCACGCGGTTGTGACTGGGGCGGGAACCTAGGCTTTAACGCCTAACCTGCCGTCTTGCGATCGACCCTCTCAGGCTGAATCGCCTGAGATTTGCCATGCCACGCGCTACGTTTGGGAGATAAGCTTGTGAGCACGCCACCAGTCGCGATCAACATAGGCAACACCGCGTTCATGCTCATCTGCGCGAGCTTGGTGATGCTCATGACCCCAGGGCTCGCTTTTTTCTACGGCGGACTGGTCGCGCGGAAAAACGTTTTGACCATCATGATCCAAAGCTTCATGTCCTTGGGCTGGACGACCGTGATCTGGTACGTCTTCGGCTATTCGATGTGTTTCGGCCCCGATTGGCACGGCATCATCGGCGACCCCACCTACTACGCGTTTCTCAAGGGCATCACGCTTTCGACGATGTTCACCGGCAACGACGCCGGCATTCCGCTCATCGTGCACGTGGCCTACCAGATGATGTTCGCCATCATCACGCCGGCGCTGATCACCGGCGCCTTTGCGAATCGCGTCACCTTTAAGGCATATTTCCTGTTCCTGACCGGCTGGCTCATCTTCGTGTACTTCCCGTTCGTCCACATGTTATGGAGCCCCGACGGCCTGCTCGCGAAGTGGGGCGTGCTCGACTTCGCCGGTGGCATCGTGGTCCACGCATCCGCAGGTTTTGCTGCCCTTGCATCGGTCTTGTACATCGGCCGGCGCCACATCGTTGAGAATAAGCCGCACAACGTGCCGTTGATCGCCCTCGGCACGGGCTTGCTTTGGTTCGGCTGGTACGGCTTCAACGCAGGTTCGGAACTTCGCGTGGATGCGGTCACCGCATCCGCATTTCTGAACACCGATATCGCGGCGTCGATCGCCGCCATCACGTGGCTCTTGATCGAATGGGCGTACGGCAGACAGCCGAAGTTCGTCGGCTTGCTCACCGGCGCTGTGGCCGGACTCGCCACCATCACGCCCGCCGCAGGTTACGTCTCGCTCGGCACGGCGGCCATCTACGGCATACTTTCCGGCGCGATCTGCTACTATGCGGTAGCGCTGAAAAACCGGTTGGGGTGGGACGATGCGCTCGACGTGTGGGGAGTTCACGGAGTGGGCGGATTCTTGGGCATCGTCGCGCTCGGCGTCTTCGCCTCGACGGCGTGGAATCCGAACGGCGCCAACGGCTTGCTTCAAGGCAATCCGGAGTTCTTCGTCAAGCAGTTGGTGGCCGCGATCGTCTGCAGCGCTTGGGCGTTCGTGTTCACGTACGGCTTCCTGTGGCTCATCAGCAAGGTGACGCAGACGAAAGTCGACCCCGCGACTGAAGAGCGAGGTCTGGACGTCGAGCTGCACGGCGAGGAGGCGTACCCCCTCGGACTCTGACCGTTCGGATCGGTGGGCGGGCGCTATGCCGGTGCGGCGGTTTCCGGTGAACGAATGTTCGAAGCGGCGGACGGTATCGATCGGCGCGATACGTACCGTCCCTTGGCATTTCGAGCGATCCAGAGGTAGAGCGTCGGCACCACGAGCAGCGACAAGAACGTCGAGGTGATCAGGCCGCCGATGACCACGGTCGCAAGCGGCGCTTGGGTGGAACTGCCTATTTCAATCCCGATCGCGAGCGGCAGCATGCCTCCGATCGTCGCGAAGGTCGTCATCAGAATCGGTCGCAAACGCATCGGCCCGGCGTGCAGCAACGCGTCGCGCGGCGACGCTCCCTCTTCGCGCAATTGCTTGGTGAATTCAATCACGAGAATGGCATTCTTGACGGCGATCCCAACGAGCATGAGCGAGCCGATGAAGGCGGTGAGGCCGAAGGCGCGATTTGTTATCACGAGCGATGCGACGATGCCGATGAGGGAGAGTGGAATCGACGTCATCACCACGAGAGGATCCACGTAAGACTCGAACTGCGCGGCGAGCAGCATGTAGATCAAGATTATCGCCAAGCCAACGGCCAGCCACAACGAATTGAAGCTGGTCTCACCACGCTGGATCTCGGGACCGTATTCCCAGCGATAGCCCGCCGGCAACGGATAGCTCCGCATCACCGCGCCGGCGTCGGCGACGATCGGTCCAAGCGGCCGGCCGCTGATGGGGGCACTGATCTCGACGCGGCGTTGCCGGTCCTCCCGGCTGATGGCAGAAGGTCCAAAGCCGGGCGTGAGCGCGGCGACGCTGCCGAGCGTCGTTCCGACGCGGACCTGGCCGGGAATCGCGGAGTTCGGCGAAGAGATCGCAGATGGGAACTCGAGCGCCTGTAA
>DATCBN010000080.1 GCA_036511855.1 Candidatus Eremiobacteraceae bacterium
TGGCCAAGCTGGGATCTAGAGCGGCGAATGCAGCGATGCTAGACTCTCGCAGCTCTCTCTTCTTGCAGCTTGTCGATGTCTTGTTGGGGTGCGTTATGAACCACTTTAAGCGTCGAACTCAAACGCACTCGAACATACACAAGAAGTCCGTTGCCGACTCGCTGGCTCTCGCGTACGGGCTGCCCAAACTTGATAACAAAACCACTCGGAACTCACCAAATTATTTCAGCGTGTGGCCATTCGTACCGAAATCCGGTCCACTTTTCGCACTGCCAAAAACGTAAAAGCCGGCTGTCGACCAAGTCAACGCCGGCTCTATGCACTGATACTACCGTATCACGTCGACGTTGTCCACACCGGGCTGTGAATAACCTGTGTATAAAGCCCTGAATTCCAATCTACGGGACACAGGGTGCCAGCTCGTTGCCGCGGGCCGGGCATCGTAGATTGTATCTTGTGCTACTACATACAGCGTCGAGCGTCGCGTGTTACTCGCGCAATTCGATTAGCCAACGCTTCGATTTGACCGCGTTTCACATAGACTCGCACAACACCCCGTGGTTTCCGACTCCACGTCGGACCTCCGGCAAAGTGAGGACGCGCGGGGGCGCACGTCTTTGCGCTATCAGTCTTCAGTGTGGGCGCTTCGCATCGGTATCATCGCGGGAGGTCGCGCTGGCGTCGCATCTCACGTCTGGAGCATCCACGATCTGCTTCGGAAAAGTGATAGGAGACGCAAAATTCGAAATCACAAAGCGGAGAAAAACGGTAAAAGACCGCGCTTGTTAGACCCTCGAAAAGGCTTTGAGACTTGTTTTTTTCTGGGTGCCGGACCCACGTCATAAACTGTATCGCCGTGGTGATCCATCGGCATCCGATTCAGAGTCTCGCCAAACGACCCTTGCTGTGCACAAATTGGACCGCCCTCATCCCGGAGGGAGCCACTTCGGTGGAAAGCTGGCGTTGACGCTTTGCGGACGTTAGCGCATTTGTGACCGATTCGCAGGATGTTAGCGCATTTGTGATGCCACGGTTAGTGAAACTCTGAACACTGTTACGCTTAGAGAACTATGGTTTTTAGCCTTATTTCTGACGCCCTACACCGCCGCCGATGAGCGCGTGGGCGGACACCGTGTGGTGGGGCGCGCGAAACGGCCGCTGCGTGACCAATCGCGATGCATGCCGGAGCAGTCCGCTCACGCTGTACAATTTCGTGACTTCGAGCGCTTCCTCGCGAGTCATGGACGGAAGTATGGATGGCATGCGACGCGCGAGCATGGTCTTGCCGCTCCCGGGCGCGCCGACCATCAACAGATTGTGGCCGCCCGCCGCCGCGATTTCCATGGCCCGTCTCGCGCGCAGTTGTCCGCGTACGTCTTCGAGATCGTCGACATATGCGATATGTTCGTCGCGCGACGGCGGCGCGTTGAGGTCGCCGCCGGACTGCGTGGCAGGTTCGCCGCGCCCGAGTACGATGTCGACGGCTTGCTGCAATGTGCGGACCGGATGCAACATGAGGCCATCGACGAGCGCGGCTTCGGCCAAGTTCTCGGCGGGGAGCATGAGCCGCCGGTACCCAGCCCGCTTGATGCCGATGGCCGACGGCAAAACGCCCGGCACCGATTTCACCGATCCGTCGAGCGCGAGCTCGCCCAAGCAGACGACGTCGCGCAGCCGCTTCGCATCGATCTGCTGATCCATGCCTAAAATGGTGAGCGCGAGCGCAAGATCGAACATGGCGCCCGCTTTTTTTATGTCGGCGGGCGCGAGATTCGCAACGACCTTGTAGCTGGGAAAGAGAAAGCCCGAAGACCGAACGGCCGCGTTCACGCGTTCTTTGGATTCCTGAATGGAGCGATCCGCAAGTCCGATGATGTGGATGCCACCATCTGCGACCGGCACGCCGACGACTTCCACGCGAACAACGAATGCGTCGATGCCGCGCAGCGCGGCGGCATATCCGATGGCAAGCATACGTGATATGTCACCCGGCGTCGGCGGCCGGTCTAGCTTCCCTTAGTAAAGGCCGCGAAGCTCGGGAAGGCGTACACTTTGTCCGGAAACGTTGCTACTTCGCTCCAGACCACGCCGAACCAACGTTTAAGCTACCTTAACAGGACCGCACCTGTTATACACATATCCACATGCTCTGCGAATCACAATGTGGATAAGGGTGAGTACTAGTGTCGGCGCAGAGCTTCATACGGGCGGTTTGGCCCGGACAGCAGTACGCGAAACAGTGCAGGAGGATGTGCTCGTGAGATGCTTCGGAATAAATATCGCCGTCTGCGTAGGAGCGATCGCGCTTGTTGCGGGTTGCTCCGGTAGCAGCAGCGATAAGAGCGCGAGTGGAAACGCGACCGGCTCGACCACAGCAGCCGGCACGAAGACGATCGGCGTCTCCATTCAGGATCTGCAGGCTCAATTCTATGAGGACATGGAGGTCGGCATGAAAGCCGAAGCTGCGAAGTACGGTTATGCCGTCACGTTCGTCGACGCCAATCGCGATCAGGCCAAGCAGACATCGCAAGTTGAGGACTTCATCAGCAAAGGCGTGAACGCGATCGTTCTCACTCCGGCGGACTCCAAGGCGGTTGGTTCGGCGATCGTCGAAGCCAATCAAGCCAACATTCCGGTGTTCACGGCAGACATCGCAAGCTCGTCCGACAAAGGCGTGGTCATCGCGCACGTCGCCTCCGACAATGTGGCGGGCGGCAAAGTCGCGGCGCAGATACTGTGCAAGGCCTTGGCTGGACCCGGCACGGTGGCGATCATCGATCAGCCGGAAGTGACGTCGGTGCAAGACCGCGTCAAAGGTTTCAAAGACGGACTCGCATCGTGCAAGGGCGTCACGATCGTGGCCGACCAATCGGCGGGCGGCGATCAGACCAAAGCCGCGACCGTGATGGACAACTTGCTGCAGACCTATCCCAACCTCCGGGGTGTGTTCGGCATCAACGACAACTCGGCGCTCGGCGCGCTTTCCGCCGTGAAGTCGGCGGGCAAGGCCGGCAAGATCAAGATCGTGGGCTACGACGCAAGTCCGATCGCGCAGCAAGCCATCGATACAGGCGACATGGCCGGCGATCCGCAGCAGCATCCCGACCAGATCGGGAAACTGACCATCGACGCGATCCACGATTATTTCGCCGGCAAGACGCCGGCCAAACTTATCCCGGTGGCGGTGGGCTCCTACACGACGCATAGCAAGCCGTAAGCGCCGCGTGGATCAAGTGCCGTACCTCGCGATGCGCGGCATCGCCAAGACCTATCCGGGCGTTCGGGCGCTCGACGGCGTGGATTTCGATGTCCGCTCCGGCGAAGTGCACGCGTTGGTCGGTGAAAACGGCGCCGGCAAATCCACACTTATGAAGATCCTCGCCGGCGCGGTGGCGCCGGATACCGGAGAGATCGACGTCGAAGGCAAGCGCGTGACCATCGCATCGCCGCGCGACGCCGAACGGCTGCGCATCGCCATCATCTATCAAGAATTCAACCTCGTTCCCGGTCTCGACGTCGCCGCAAACGTGCTCCTCGGGCGCGAGCCCGTGCGCGGCGCAAGACTCGACCACGCGGCGCTCTACGCGCGCGCGAACGAGATCTTCACGCGGCTCGCGGTCATGGTGCCCCTGCGCGCGGAAGTGCGCATGCTGTCGGTTGCGCAGCAACAGATGGTCGAAATCGCCAAAGCGCTCTCGGTCGATGCGCGCGTGATCGTCATGGACGAGCCGTCGGCGTCGCTCACGCCCGATGAGGTCGCAAAACTATTCGACGTCATCCGCACCCTGACAAAGGCCGGCGTGGGCGTCGTCTACATCTCGCACCGGATGGAAGAGATCTTCACCATCGCCGACCGCATCTCAGTGCTGCGCGACGGCCGCCTTGTCGAAACGGGCGACGCAAAATCGTACGACATCGGCAGCGTCATCCGTTTGATGGTGGGCCGTCCGCTCGACGCGCATTTCCCCCAGCCGGGCCAGTACAACGCACCGGGAGGCGCAGCGCAGCCACGATTATCGGTGCGCGAACTCACCTTGCGCGGGCGCATCAACAACGTGTCGTTCGACGTGGCGCCAGGCGAGATATTCGGGCTCGCCGGCCTCGTCGGCTCCGGACGCACGTCGCTGTTGCGCGGCATCTGCGGCGCGGACATCCCAACGTCGGGCACCGTCTCACTCGATGGTGCTGTGTTGACCATCAGAGGACCGCACGACGCGATCGCCGCAGGCCTCGCGCTTGTGACCGAAGACCGGAAGGCGCAGGGCCTCGTGCTCGGGATGACCATCCGCGAAAACGTCACGCTGCCGCATCTCGACCTCTTCGCGCACTATCTTGTGGTGGATAAGCGGGAGGAGACGAGTGCGGTCGCCAAACTCAGCGCCGACTTGCGCATCCGGACGCCATCACTCGAACAATTGGCCCGCAATCTATCGGGCGGCAATCAACAAAAAGTCGTGCTCGCGAAATGGCTTCTCGAACGCGCGAGCGTGATCTGCTTCGATGAGCCCACGCGCGGCATCGATGTCGGCGCGAAGGCGGAGATCTACGATCTTATGACCCGGCTGGCGGCGCAGGGGACGGCCATCGTGATGGCGTCGTCGGAATTGCCGGAAGTGCTCGGGATGTCCAGCCGCATCGGCGTGATGCGCGGCGGACGCATCGTGCACGTCTACGCGCGCGGTGAAGCCACCCAAGAATCGATCATCGAGTTCGCCACCGGAGCGTCTGCGGCGTAGATGACTGCAGGCCGCCGCCAAGCGCTGTTCCGGCTCGGGATATTCATCGTCGGCATGACCGTGCTGCTGATCGCGCTCGACCACTGGACGCATGGCGCGTTCCTGCGTCCGTTCAACGTCAGCAACGTGTTGAAGCAGATCGCCGTGTATGCGGTCCTGGCGGTCGGTCAAACCCTTGTGATCATCACGGCCGGCATCGATCTCTCCGTCGGCTCGCTGATCGCGCTCACCGGCGTTTTGATGGCGGGCTTTATGGTCGGTCAATCATCCGACGCGTTGGGTTTGCTCATCGCGCTGGGAGTCGGCGTCGGCACGGGCGGGGTCGCCGGCGCGGTGAACGGATGGCCGGTCGTCAAATTCAATCTGCCGCCGTTCATCACCACGCTCGCGATGATGCTCATGGCGCGCGGATTGGCGTTCCTTTATTCCGGCGGCCGTCCGATCGAGATCAACAACGCGGCATTCAACGCCATCGGCGGCGGCACGATTCTCCCGGGCATCGGAAAGTTCATCGGCCTGCCGGGCATCCCCGTTCCGGTGATCGTCATGCTCGGCGTCGTACTGGCCGGTCATTTCTTGCTCACGCAAACGCGCTTCGGCCGCTATGTGTACGCCATTGGCGGCAACGAAGAGGCCGCGCGTCTTTCGGGCATCAACGTCGGCGCCGTGAAGATGGGCGTCTACATCATCTGCGGTGCGCTCGCCGGGCTTGCCAGCCTTCTGTTGGCCGGCCGCTTGAGCACCGGCATCCCGCAGTCCGGTTCTGGCTACGAGCTGCAATCGATCGCCGCAGTCGTCGTCGGCGGCACGTCGCTCATGGGCGGCCGGGGCTCGATCGTGGGCACGTTCGTCGGCGCGCTGCTCATCGGCGTGCTGAACAACCTGATGAATTTGCTCAACGTGCAGTCGTACGCGCAGGAAGTCGTGCTCGGCGCGGTGATACTCATTGCCGTACTGCTCGACGAGCTCCGCAAGCGGTTCTTCGTCTCAGGGTAAAGGAGCATGGAAGACCAGATTTGGGAGCGCCTCGACCCGCTCATCGCCCGCTGGAAGAAATTTGAGCCACACACAGACGCCGAGCGTCTGTCGGCTTTGGAACATTCGCCGACGTCGGAACTGCAGCGGCTCATCCGCGAAGTCGATGGCGCAAAAGAAGACATCGACGCCTACTGCGCGGTCTTGAAGAAGAAATACGGCGTGTTCGACAGCGGCGAGCTTGGCGCCGATACGCCTGCCGACCAAAAAGACGAGAAGCGTTACGAAGCGCTCGAAGCGCTAAAACGGGCTTACGAAGAAGCGGCCGAGGAGATCACCGACCGGGAATCGGCCGGCGAATCCTAAGCTTTAATCAGATCTTCCACGTGGATGCGGGCAGTGTGACGTTGCCCTTGTAATCCGAATAGCGAACGCGATCCACGACGACGTCGCCCTGGTATTCGTCGTACTCGACCGGCAGATGATCGCTGCCGAAGATCATCACGACCTTCGTCACCCCCGACTCCGCCGCTGGGTCCAGCACGATGGCGGTGAGCGTCGTTAGGCCGGCCACATCCTTTGCGTCGAGCGCCGACGTCTTCAAGCCTTTGATGCGCGACAGCAAAGCGCCGAACGACGCTTGAGCCACCGTCGTGCCCCGCAGACTGACGGCTTTGGGATCGTGGATGTTGAGGTGCAGCCTAACAAACGACAAGAAGCCGCCCTGATGGCCGTAGACCGTGTCGCCGCCCTGCCACACCGCCGCCCCGCCGCGGCCGGCACCGCCGACGATGTCCATGCGCATGTTGTTCGGCCGCGAAAATGCGAGCTTGTACGTGCGGTCTTGCACGTCTTTGCCGCGCACTTCGTGTGCCGCGATCGTGCAGGTGTACGTGTGAACCGCATCCCAGGCCGACGTAAACTTCGCGAGCGCGACGTCGGCGGCTTGCGTGCCCAGCGCGGTGTGGGGCACGGATAAGAACGCAACGAGGGCCGCGGCAGCCGCCGCGACCATCGGGTTCATTTTCTTTGCACCCCTCGTCTGGGCAGCGCTTCCACCGAACCCAATGCGAACATGCTTCCCGTGTCTGCAGTGCTGGCGACGCCGATGAGCACGTCGAACTGCGTGTGCGTGGTGACGTACTCGATTGCGCGCGCGAGGGGCGCGCCCGCGTAGCGATTTTCTCTGTACGTCCCCATAACGATAAGCCGGGCGTGTTCGTCGCTGGCGGCTCGGATGATGGCCGGACCTGCTTGACGGTCCCGGATCGTGCGCGTGTGGACTTCGAGCCCGGCCTTTCGGCCGATCTCCTTGGCGGCGGTGAGCACTTCGAGCGCCTCGCGCTCTTCCTTCGGCAGGACGGCGGCGATGGGCAACGTCATCGGGACCTCGATGACGTAGATCGCGAGCACGTCGATGTGCTGTCCCTTTGCCATTTTCACAGCGAGCGCCATGAGCACTTCAGATTTGATGTCGGCCGAGAACACGACGAGCACATTGCGGGTGATGTGCTTGGCGTTGAACGCCGCGCTTTCGGCGATCCGCACCGTGCGATTGGACGGCGGATGCAGCATCCAAAAAAGTGTGGTGCAGATCGCGGCGGCGATGCCGGCGGCAAGTGCGATGCCGAGCGGGCTGAAGAATGGTTGATACATCGGCGGTCAGCCCATCTCGCGTACGCCGCGCAGATAGATCAGGCCGCGCCAGATGCCGGCGGTGGCGAGCACGGCGAGGATAGCATAGACGAACATAGCTTGAGTGGACACTTGAGTTTGAGCCGCAAGCCGCGCGATGCCGAGAAACGCGCATAGCGCGATCGCGAAAGACGTGAACACTTTGTAGCGCAGGCGATTGACGGGTTGCAGCATGAGAGCCGGACGTGCTTCGCGGGTGCCGGAGGGGGGTCCTCGGAATCGCGCTTAACTTGCGTCGAGCGCCCTCAGGTGCGTTTCAGCGTCCTTCACATCGGCGAACATACGTTTTTCCCGCAGCACCGGAAGCGCCTTATTCAGATATTCGCGCGCGGCGGTGATATCGCTCGGCAGCGCGGTGGCGGACGCCTTGACCTTGGCGCAGTAGAGCGCGCCGAGCCGCGCATACGTGCGCGCTAGTTCAGACGGATGATTAAGCGGCGTCAGCATGCCGACCGCGGCGGTGTAGTGGTCTTCCGCCGCCCGCCAATTCTGCTCGCGCGCCGCGATCATGCCTTGCATGGCGCGGGCGATGGCTGCGGTGAAGGTCTTGCTCGAGACCAGGTCGCCTTTGAGGTAACCGCCGGTCGGCGGCTCGCGCTTGATGGTCTCGGCGGCGCCGTTTGCGGTCTGTGCGGCCGCTTGCGGTGACGCGAGCGGCGTGTGCGCGACCGTTTCGGCCGTTTCTTTTCGCGCACGGTCGGCGCCGGCGTCTTCGAGTTTGGCGGCCGCGCGGGAGAGCGCCACCTGTACCACTTTCAGATCGACGATCAGAGACGCGGCGTCGGAGTAGCGGCGCGTCGGATCTTTTTCGAGCAGGCGCATGATGATGCGGTCCAGCGATGCCGGCACGAGCGGGTTGATCTGGCGCGGCGGCTTCGGCCGATCGTTCACGTGCGAGAACATCACTGCGACGAGATCGTCGGATTCATGCGAGAAGGGCAATTTGCCGCACAGCAATTCGTAGAGCAGCACGCCGACAGAATAGAGATCGCTCGTGCGATCGCCGGATTTGCCCAAGAACCGCTCCGGCGGAAGATAAGCGATGGTGCCGACGATCTCGCCGCTTTGCGTCAAGTTCGAGACGTCGGACATCCGCCGCGCGAGACCGAAGTCCATCACCTTGAGCGAATGGTCGTCGGTCAACATGATGTTGCCGGGCTTGATGTCGCGATGGATGATGCCCTGGCCGTGCGCGTACTGCAACGCTTCGAGCAACTGCACCGTGATGTTGATGGCGTCGTCGAACGATATCTTCGAGCGGTCGATGTCGCGCATCGTCTTGCCGCGCACGTATTCGAGGATGATGTACGACATGTCGCGGTCGACGCCGACGTCGTAGACGGCGACGATATTCGGATGGTTGAGCCGCGCCATGCTCTGCGCCTCGAGCAAGAACCGGCGGCAGACCTCATCCGAGCGTTCGGTGAGGACTTTGACGGCGACGTCTCTCTCGAGGACGTGATCGATTCCGCGGTAGACATCGGCCATGCCGCCGCTGCCGATCTTCTCGATGATGCGGTAGCGGTTAGCGAGAACGCTGTCGATTGCGATTTGCATGCTGAGGATCAGAGGCTACGAGGCAAAAGCGGCTTTCATATGTGTAATATCGGTGGTTTTCGGGGTCTTCATGATGCAGATGACGTCAAAGCGGATGCGGCCGAACACGCGACCGCAAAATCCGAGGTATTGCTGTGCCGCTTTGCGGACTCGGGCCTGTTTGACGGCCGTTACGGCTTCGAGGGGCGTACCGCGCGCGAGCGTCCGGCGTAGCTTGACTTCGACGAAAACGAGCGTGCCGCCGTCCAACGCGATGACGTCGATCTCGCCGCCCCGGCACCGGAAATTGCGCTCGAGAACGTGGTAGCCGCGCTCGATGAGATAACGCGCCGCGGCCGCCTCGCCGGCTGTGCCTTCGGCGGATCGAGTTGAGACCGGTTTCTTCAAGGGCTGCCGCCATCGGCGAACGCGAAGAGCGTGGGCTGCATGACGGGAGCGAACGACCGGCGGTGCGCCGAGCACGGGCCGAGCCGGTCGAGCGCCGCGAGGTGCTCCTCGGTGCCGTAGCCGCGGTTGTGGCTGAAGCCATAGCCCGGGTGTGTTTCGTCGAGCATCTCCATATATTCATCGCGCGCCACTTTGGCGACAATGCTCGCCGCCGCGATCGCCGCAGACTTGCCGTCGCCGCCAATGATAGCGGTCTGCGGCGCCGCGCATTGCGGAATGTGCACGGCGTCCACCAACACCCGGCACGGCGGGAACGGCAGCTGCGCGAGTGCGCGCGCCATCGCCAGGCGTGTGGCGCCGAGGATGTTGATCGCGTCGATCTCCTCCGGGCCCGCCCATCCTATCGCGAAGAACGCCGCGCCGGCGCGGATCTGCGCGGCAAGGGCCGCGCGCCTGATCGGCGTGACGAGTTTGCTGTCGTTGAGGAATTCGAGCAAGAGAGGCTTCGTGAGGACAACGGCGCACGCGGTGACGGGCCCGGCCAGCGGGCCCCGTCCGACTTCATCCACGCCGCACACCATCTGCGCACCGCTTTCCCAAGCAGAGCGTTCGTAGAGGTGGAGCTTCGTGAGTCGGCGTCGTTCGCGTGGGGTCACGGGCGCGATCACTCCGGTGATTCGAAAGTGATTTTCGGCAGCGCGCCGTCGCGGAATCGAGCGATGAGTTTGCGCGCAGCGTTGCGCGCATCGATTTCGCCTCCGCGGCGGATCATCCCGTGCCGCCGGGCATATGCGGAGAGTTCATATTCGTCGGCATCGGCGGGACGATGGACTCGCAGCCACTCGCCAAACTTTGCGACGACCTCTTCTGCGTCGAACGCCGAATCCGGCAAACTGCCGCACAACGCGAGCTGCCACGCGGCCGCCGCGCTCGTGATCTTTGGCGCCAAAATGCCCGGCGTATCGAGCAGTTCCACCGCGTCGCCGATGGTCAGCCATCGCACCTGGCGCGTGACTCCGGCCTTGGCCTGCGCCACCGCGCGCTTACGCCTGCCGAGCGCGTTGATGACCGAAGACTTGCCTGTGTTCGGCGCGCCGATGACGGCGGCTCGCAGCCGGCCCTCGCGCGGCCGTTGTGATAGGAGCGAGTTGCGAACGCCCTTGAGCGTGACCGCGTGCGTTCCGACACCCGCAAAGGCCGTGATGCCGTCGTGCGCCAGCTTTGCAAGCCAGCGGTCGGTCATGTCCGGATCCGCCAGATCTTCGCGATTCAAGAGCACGATGCGGCGCTTGCGAGAGAGCGATGGGTGCAGCCCGGTCGCTGCGGTCGCGCGCGGGATCCGAGCATCGCGCACCTCGATCACCGCGTCGATGACCGCCGCGTTTTCGACGACCGCGCGAAGACCCGCAGCCATATGACCGGGAAACCAGGACGCCTCCGCCTTGGGTGGCTTAGCGGAGCCGCTGGGCACGGGTCAGCGGCCAGACGACGAACGTGGCGCGCCCGATCACCGATTCGACCGGGACCGGCCCAAACGCGCGGGAGTCGTCGGACTGCGCGCGGTTGTCGCCGAGGACATAGATGCTGCCTTTGGGGATGGAGACCGGCGCAAGATCTTCGCGGTCGCTCGACGCATCGGTGAATCCGTCGAATTGGGCGCCGTTGACGAACACTTTTCCGTGCACGGTCGCGACTTTGTCGCCTTCGAGGCCGGCGACGCGTTTGAGCAAGATCCGCCGGTCGTCGCCGGTGCCGTGTTCGAAGGCGACGAGATCGCCGCGCAGGATCGGATGCAATCGAAGATCGACGATCGGCGCGTCCGGCGCCATTGGGTTTGCGACGCGGAGATTGAATGCGAGCGTGTCGATCAGCACGTGTTCGCCGCCGGTCAACTGCGGCTCCATGCTTTGTCCGTCGACTTGCGGCAAACGGTAGAAGAACAACAGGATCAGGCAAAGCAAGACCGCGGCTTGGATAGCCAGGCCGGCAATGTGCATCAGTCGGCCCCGCGAGGCTATGCGCCTGCGGTCTTCGTGTAAGAGGTCGTCGAAGTCCGCCGCCGGTTCGCGCAGCGGGTCGGTCGTGTCGGGTAGGCGTGGACTATACGCTGACACGGACTGTTGTGTTCATGCCGAACCGCGCGCGCCCCTTTGTATGAGGGTAACGTACTAGGGCCAGTGTACTAGGGCAAGCATCGCTTGCCCATCGCAAAAAATGGGTGAGCGTTGCTCACCCTCCTACACGAGAAAAAATGGCCAACGCGGTTTACTTGGGTATTCGCTTAGAAAGATCGTCCGATCGAATAGCCAGAAAGTCACATTCGCTGCACCCAAACGCTGAAATATATTCGCCGTCCATCATGCTCGTGGGCTTGGCGGGGTTTATGAGTATAAGCTGATGTTCCGGCAATACCCAGTTATCTGGAGCCTTGGCTTTGCACATCGGACAATCATAAGGTGGTGGTGTGGTCATGCGATGCTCACCCCCTACACTAAGAAGCATGGGCAAGCGATGCTTGCCCTAGTACAGCCACGTTCGATACAGGACGCGAGTTAGTGCAGGGTGCCCGCGTGGTTCAATGGCCAGAAAACGAAGAACGCGTGGCCGACGAATTGATCGCGGCGCAAGAATCCCCAGAGATGGCCGTCGTCCGAGTTGTTGCGATTGTCGCCCATCATGAAATACCAGCCGCGCGGAATTCTATCCGGCGCTTGCCACTGATTTCGCGGCGGTATCTGCGAGCGAGATGGATCGAGCGGAATGCCGTCAACCCAGATGTCGTAATCCTTGATCTCAAGCTCGTAGTTGGGATGGTTAGCGGCCGGCAGATACGGCTCGGCGACCGGCTTTCCGTTGCGGATAACGACGCCGTTGTGAATGCTGATGGAATCGCCGGGGACGCCCATCACGCGTTTGATGAAATCGGTGGTGCCAAGATCGGGCGGCGGTACGAAGACGGCGATCTGCTCGTCCTTGGGATCGGAGAACCGGTATTCGATTTCCGACGCGAGGAGCACGTCGTTGATCTTGAGCGTGGGTTCCATGGAACCGGACGGGATGTAGAACGTGCGCACGACGTAATGCATGAGCAAGAGCGCGACGACGCCCGCGATGAGAAACGCGTCAAGATATTCGCGGATGACGGCCCGGCTCTTATCGTCTTCAATCGCGGTCGGGGCCACCCATAGGATGAGCCGCGCCAGCGCCAAGACTGCGAGGACGGCGATGAGGATGGTGGGAGTCATCCGGCCAGCGTCAGCTCTTTCTCTCTTTGATGCGTGTGGCTTTGTTGCCGACACGATCCTGCAAGTAGAAAAGCTTGGCGCGCCGTACTAGGCCACGCCGGGTCACTTCGATTTTTTCGACCCGAGGCGAGTGGAGAAGGAATGATCGCTCGACGCCGACACCGTGTGCGATGCGGCGCACCGTGAAGCTTTCGGACAAGCCGCCGTTCTTGCGCTCGATGACGACGCCTTCGAACACCTGAATGCGCTCTTTGTTGCCTTCAGTGACCCGCGAGTGGACCTTGACGGAATCGCCCGGTCCGAACTCGGTGGTTTGCTTCTTTTTCTGCCCGTCGCCGACGAGGCGTGCCATATCCATGAAAATTGTTACCCTCGACGGCCGCTAAAAAAGCGCCGGCCACCCTCGTGGAGGCCCGACGCCGCTGCCGCGTCACGTGGATCCGGACTTCGTCCGGCAAAAGATAAAAAACGAACGTTGTCAAGTATATCACAGGCGCGCCGGGCGCTTCAAGACCGAAGGTCAGGACGGCGCCTCATCGTCCGCTCTGACGCCCGCTCCGCCCGCCATGCTGCCACTTTGCCATGGTCGCCGGACAGTAGGATTTCCGGGACGCTTTCGCCCCGGAAGACGGCGGGCCTGGTGTAGTGAGGCCAATCCAAGTCCGGCCCGCTGAACGACTCATTCGCGGCGCTTTCCGCTGCGATCGCGCCGGGCAGGATGCGCACGCAGGCATCGATGATCGCGAGCGCCGGAATCTCCCCGCCGGTCAACACAAAATCGCCGAGCGATATCTCTTCGGCGCGGACGAGATCGAAGAGCCGTTCATCGATGCCTTCGTAGTGGCCGCAGACCAGGATCAAGCGGTCGAGCGCAGCGTACTCGCGCGCCCGCGCCTGGTTGAACACCGGACCCGCCGGCGATGGCAAGACGACGCGCGTGCCGGCCGGCACGTCGAGTGCGCCGCCCAACAAGCTTTCCAAAGAGGCGACGATCGGGCCAAGCCGCATGACCATGCCGGCGCCGCCGCCGTATGGCGCATCGTCGGCTCGTTCGCCGTCGGGCACGAAACTCCAAAGGTCAACGACCGTGATCTCGGCCAACCCCTTTGCTTGCGCGCGGCCGACGATGCTGCCGCGCACCAAGGGTTCGATGAATTGCGGGAAAAGGGTAACAACATCGATTCGCATCAGCTTGCGCACGATTTTCACGCATGAAGGTGCGCTCCCCCTTCGCCGACGGCATGCGGGCGTTCGAACAAGGACATCTCGACGAGGCGCAGTCGCATTTCACCGAAGCCGCATTGGATCCGGCGTTTGCCCCCGCTGCCCTGTCGAAGCGCGGTGTGTGCAAAGTGCTGGCCGGCGATCGCGCGGGAGCACGCAACGATTTCGAGGCGGCGCTTGCGCGTGATCCGCGCTGCGCGGCCGCGCTCGTCAACCTCGGAAATCTCGCGCAAGAGTCGGGTGAGACCGATGAAGCGCGCGTCCGCTATGAAGCGGCAATCAAGGCCGACGCGAATTACGCGCCGGCGCATCACAATCTCGGGGTGCTCTATCGCGTGACCGGGCGCATCGACGAGAGCGTGCGCGAGCTGCGGCTGGCAGCCAGCCTCGACGCGCGTCCGAAAGCGCTGATGGAGCGCTTCAAAGGGCTTTTCCGGCGGCGCTGACTATGCGCCTCGCTTCGCGCGCTACGAAGATTTCGACTCCGAAGAGACTTCGACGACGTCGGCTTGGGTGATCTCTTGAAGATAGTCGAAAAGCTGCGGCAGCGTGATTTTTTCCAGCGCGGTCCGTTTGGGCGACCGGTCGTCTTCGCCTTCGTCGCGCACGTAGTAGCGGACGTCGAAGTCGGTGGCTTCTTCGGCGTAGAATGCGACGGCGAAGCCTTTGCTTGGGTTGTCGTCGTAGATGCGCATGGCATGCGGATTGACGACCTCGACCGAATGGGAAGGATTCATCGCGTCAAAGAAGGTGATGACGAGCTCGGATTGGCCGGTGACGTCGACGTCGCCCACCGTGAACGCGTGTTTCACCGAGTACAGTTCGTGGGACCGGCGGCGGCGAGCCGACAACTCGTAGAACACGCGGTGCCGCACGAACCGGCCAAGGATCTTCCGCAGCGTCGCAAGGGTGGCGACCGCCTCTTCGCGCTGGCTCTGGGTATAGATGATTTTCAATGAGCCCCTCGCGAGGACGTGCGTTGCCGGTCGGTAAAAGTTTTGCCCCGGCGGAAGGGAGCCCTTTGTAGCGTGATACTAGCGTGGCTTGGACCCACCGACATGGCAGCGATCTTCGTTGTCGCGCTGCTGCTATTCGGCCCGGAACAGTTGCCAAAGGTCGCGCGTCAATTGGGTGAGCTCATGCGTCAGATGCAAAACACCACGCAGACCTTTATGCTCGAGATGGACAGGGCCGCGCGCGAGGCGGAGTTGCGGCCGACAGCCGAGCCGGAAGAGCTTGCCGATTTCGGCACCACCGAGGCGTCTACGAGCGAGGATCAACCCGAGCCGGAGACACCTGCCGAACTCACATATGCCGAGCCGCCCGCCGACGAAGGCGAAGTCAAGTAGCGGAGAGGCCGGTCAGCCGGCGCCAGAGCACGACCACCTTCATCACGTAATGCACCGTCTCGTCATATGGTGGGATGCCGCCGTACTCGTCGACCGCGCCGCTGCCTGCGTTGTATGCCGCGATCGCATACAGATATTGATGCTGCTGATCGTAGCGCGCGTAGTGCTCTAAGTTGCCTTTGAGCGTCAGCACCGTGCCGCGGATATTCTGATCGATGTCGTCGGCGTTGCTGACGCCATCGTCTGCTGCAGTGCCGGGCATCAGTTGGCCGAGTCCCATGGCTCCTGACGAGCTGCGCGCGGTCCGGTCGAATGAACTTTCGGTGGCGACGATCGCCACGACGAGGCGTGGATCGACGCGTTCGTCGGCGGCGTCGCGCAATATGGCGTCGACGATCCGCTGGGCTTCGCTCGCACCGATGCCGGCGTTGAAGTAGCGAATCGCGGCGACGTACGCGTTCATCACCTCGCCGGGCGGCGTGGGCGCGGCTAAAGCGGCCTGTCCGAAACAAGCCAGTTGGCACACGGCCATGATGAGGGCTGCGAAGACGCGGCGCATTAGTGGGTTATCGGCTGGTTAAATACAGTCCGTACTAGGGTGAGCAACGCTCACCCATGGGCAAGCGATGCTTGTCCTAGTACAGGCTTGCCCTAGTACGGACAAGGGAACGGACAAGCGATGCTTGCCCTCCTACAATGACAACAATAGCGGCGGTCACAGTTTGAATTGGGCGCGCGCTTCGCGCATTTTCTCTTCCAAGAACTTGATGACGGAATTCCGGATGGTCTCTTTGTGCTCGTCTTCGAGACGGCTGTAGACGAGATAGCCGGCCGAGGCGACGATGGCCCCGATGACGCCGGCGACGACCGTGCGGCGCAGATCGACGGCGTCGTTGTCATCGTGGCGGCCCGCGCCGTCCGAGGCGCCTTCGCTGCGGGTTTCGCTGACGATATCCATTGTCGAACTCCTCACGTTGGCGGGCGGATGCAATGCGTTCTCCGGACGGAACTATTTTCCCGCGGAACGCACCGACAGGTGGTTGGGGTGTTGGCGCGCGATCGCTCGCAAGCCGGAAACGGCCGTTT